>DNOU01000021.1:0-9099 GCA_003501835.1 Anaerolineaceae bacterium
GCCTGTACTTCAACCGCAGGGAATGCTTCCATTGACCCTTCGAATTCACAGGCTTCCATCGGAAATTCCCCCCAAACCGCCCCCACTCCCACCGCCACTGCTACTCCAACACCTGAATTGCGTATCACCACTGCCGAACAGGAGCTGTTGAACGGCGATTATGACCAGGCACTCGCCGAGTTCCAAAAAGTGATCACATCGACAAATGACGCTCTCATCATCGCTCAAGGTCAACTGGGAATCGGAAAGCTTTACTACCTCCAGGGTCAGTACGATAAAGCCCTGGAACAGTTCAACTGGATAATCGCCAATTTCCCCGATAACGAACCTCAGAACCTGGCGGTATTTTATCTTGCCAGGACATACGATGCCCAACAGAATTATGCCCTGGCTGCTGAAACCTATCAGCGCTACCTCAGTTTGGGCGCAGGTCCGTTGGACAGCGAGATCCTCACACTGGAAGGCGACGCCCTGGTGAACTCCGGAAACCTGCTGGCGGCGCTTCCCGTTTTCGAAAAGGCATTGACAACCGCTGTGACCACAAAACAGGAGCCGCTCAAGATCAAGATCGCCCAGGGATACTGGCAAACTGGCAACATGGATGAGGGGCTCAACAGATACCAGGAGATTTACGACACCACTACCAGCGACTACACCAAAGCCCAGATGGACCTTGCCATGGGGCTGATCTATCGAGATTACGGTCAGACCGAAGAAGGGTATGCCAAATTCCAGGATGCGGTGGCCAACTTTCCCACTTCAAACGACACCTACCAGGCATTGGTGATATTGATCGAAGAAGGCCAGCAGGTGAGCAATCTAAATCGTGGAATCATTGATTATTACGCCGGGCAATATGGCCTGGCAGCCCAGGCACTTGACCGCTATATGATCGACAATCCCAATCATGATGGGACCCCCCATTATTACCGGGCTCTCAGCATGTTCAAAATGGGGGATTACCAGGGGGAGATCGACGAATGGGATCAGTTGATCGTGGATCACCCATCCGACCAATATCTGGCAAAGGCTTTCCTCGAAAAATCGACCACCCAGTGGAATTCGCTCAATCAATACCAGGCGGGCGCAGAAACGCTGCTTGAATTCGTCGCCCTGCAACCCTCCGCCCCGGAAGCTGCACAGTACCTCTTTCAGGCTGGAAGGATCTATGAGCGCAACAACCGCCCGGACAAGGCAGCCGTTGTGTGGTCTCGCATCATCAACGAGTACCCGGCTGCTCCAGAAGCTTACACCGGGTTATTCGAAGCTGGCATCTGTTATTACCGCCTGGGTGATTTTCAAAAGGCGCAGGTGACCTTCCAGCGCACGCTTGTTCTGGCGACTTCTCCTTCAGATACCGCAAGTGCCGCACTCTGGGTTGGAAAATCATTCCTGGCACAATCGGACAAAGCCAGTGCGCAGACCTACTTCGAGCAGGCAGCCGCGGCAGATCCCACGGGCTATTACAGCATTCGTGCCCGGCAGCTCCTCGATGGTCAGGCACCTTTCCCTGCATCCGTACGCCCTGACCTCTCAATTGATCTTGGTTCTGAAATGAAATCGGCAGCAGATTGGCTGGTCAGAAAGCTCAACCTGCCTGCCGGTACCGACCTGACGACTTTCAGTGATATTTCCAATGATCCCCTATTCAAACGCGGTGATCTGTTCTTGAAAATGGGATTTGTAGACCAGGCACGCAGTGAGTTTGATTCGCTGCGTGACGAATTCCAGGAGGATGCAGTCAAGTCCTTTGAGCTGCTGCATTACCTCGAAACAGCCGGGCTTTACCGTACCGCGGTACTCACCAGCCGCCAGGTGCTGGATATTATCGGCATGAGCCAGCTGGATACCCTCAAAGCACCGGTCTATTTCAACCACATCCGCTTTGGCGTGTTCTACAGGGATAACATCGTTGCAGCAGCGAATGATGATGGCATTGACCCCCTGTTGATCTTCAGCATGGTGCGCCAGGAAAGTCTGTTTGAAGGTTCGATCGTTTCCTCGGCCGGTGCCGTGGGTTTGATGCAGATTCTGCCGCCAGTGGGCGCTGAAATTGCCCGCGATTATGGCTGGCCCCCCAACTATACTGACTCAGACCTGTACAAACCACCGGTGAATATCCGCCTGGGAACCCATTATTTCAAAAAGTGGCTGGACTACTTCAACGGCAATACCACCGCTGCGTTTGCAGCATATAACGGCGGAATTGGAAATGCCCTGGAATGGCAACAGATTGCCGGGGAGGACCCCGATCTGCTGCTCGAAGTCATTCGCTTCGAAGAGACTCGCAATTACATCCGCTACATTACCGAATACTACGAGATCTATAAATCCATTTATACCCACCCATGAAATAAAAACCCGGAGTTTGCAAAGCTCCGGGTCTTAGGGTCTTAGGTTCTTACGCTTACAAAACAAGCCGCCAGGGGTTTTCCAGCAGGGTGGCCAGCGCCTGCATGAATTGAGCGGCTTCCACACCATCACTGATGCGGTGATCCACCGAGAGGGTCATTGACATGCGGGTTCCCGCAACAATTTCGCCATCCCGCACCACTGGCTGGGGTTTGGCTGATCCCACTGCCAGGATTGCTGCTTCAGGGGGATTGATGATGGCGGAAAACTCGTCCACCTCGTACATCCCCAGGTTGCTGACCGAGAAGGTTGATCCTTCGATATCCTCGGGTCTCACCTTACCCTGGCGTGCACGAGCGACCGCCGAAGCGCTTTCACCTGCAATCTGCCGGAGAGACTTGACATCTGCATCCCGCACCACCACGGTCAAAAGACCACCTTCCACTGAAACTGCAATGCCGATGTTGACATGTGCATGTTGAATCAGATTCTCATTTCCCAGTGAAGTGTTCAGATTGGGATACTGCCTCAGCGCCAACGCAGCTGCTTTGACGATGAAATCATTGACCGAGATCTTTTCTCCCTCAGGCAGTTGTGAATTGATCTCCTTTCTCAATCCGAGCAGACGTTCCGCATCCGCCGACCGTGTGACCGTGAAATGCGGAATGGTTTGTTTCGACTCCGCCATCCTGCGTCCAATGGCTGCCCGGAGACGACTGAGCGGGACGATCTGATCTTCACCCTCTACCACCGGGGTGGTAACGACAGCAGGTTTCACCTCCCGGGATATCGTTGTCGGGGCAGATGTGGTCGGGTTTGCCGCAGAAACCGATGCAAGATCCCGTTTCAAGATCCTTCCACCAGGACCTGTGCCTGCGACCCTGGAGAGGTCCAAACCTTCCTCACGTGCTATGCTTTTGGCAAGCGGTGAAGCAAAAATACGACCTGATGCACCGTTGACTGCAGGAGAGGATTGAATTGGTTTCTCTTCAGGGTGGGTCTGGGGAGCGGTGCCAGATTCTGCAGGTACAGCTTCAGTCTCTGTCTTTGTCTTTGTTTCCGCCGGCTTGACCTCAGATCCCAATTCCTCACCCGCAGCCGAGATTATGGCAATTCCTGTGCCCACCGGTACAACGCTGCCCTCCTCCACCAGTTGACGTGCCAGCACACCCTCATACGCCGAGTCCACCTCCAGGGTTGCTTTATCCGTTTCGATTTCTGCAAGCACATCCCCCTTTTTGATCGAATCGCCCTGTTGTTTCGCCCATCGGACGAGAGTGCCTTCAGCCATGTCGAATCCGAGTTTGGGCATGGTGACTGTTTCAGCCATCACAGCACCTCCTTCACAGCGGCAACAATGTCCGCCATCTGCGGCAATGCAGCCTGCTCCAATGTACGGTTGTAAGGCAGAGGCACCTCTTTTTGTGCCACGCGCTTGATCGGCGCATCCACATAGTCAAAAGCCTCTTCATAGATTCGCGAAGCCACCTCTGAACCCACACCGAAAGATTTCCATCCTTCTTCAACGATCACTGCCCGGTTGGTTTTCTTGAATGACTCAAGCACAGGACCCATATCGAGGGGTCGCAAACTGCGCAGGTCAATGATCTCAGCCTCAATGCCGGCTGCCGATAATTCGTCAGCGGCTTTGAGTGAGGCTTCCAGCATTTTGCTGTACGTGATAATGGTCACATCCTTGCCAGTTCGTTGCACTGTCGACTTGCCGAGCGGAACAATAAAATCTCCCTCTGGTACCTCCCCCCTGCTTTGATAGAGCGTTGCGCTCTCGATGAACATCACCGGGTTGTCGCTGCGAATGGCTGCCTTGAGCATACCCTTGGCATCAGCCGGCGTTCCTGGCGCGACCACAGTGAGTCCCGGAAAGTGCGCGAAGATCGCATCGGGGGTTTGCGAGTGTGTGGCTCCCAGCTGGCGTCCCCCGCCGCTCACCGTTCGAATCACCAACGGCAATTTCATCTGCCCATTGAACATGTAATGGAGCTTGGCACTCTCATTGACGATGTGATCCATGGCAGAAAAAGCAAAATTGATGGTCATCAATTCCGCCACTGGCCGCAAACCGGTGATCGCAGAGCCGATAGCTGCACCGATAATCGTTGCCTCAGAGATCGGGGTGTCCTTTACCCTTTTAGGTCCAAAATGATCGTAAAATCCCCTGGTGACAGCATAAGTGCCGCCCCACACCCCCACTTCCTCCCCAAGAATGAAAACCTCGGGGTCTCTTTCCATTTCCTCCCACAATGCCTGCGAGATCGCCTCCCGCATTGTCAGTCTTGCCATTGCTCCCTCCTACTCTTCCACATAAATATTATCAAAGAGGGTATCCAGTGACGGTTCAGGGCTGTTCTCTGCAAAATCCACCGCCTCTGCCATTTCACCTTCCACCAACTGTTCGATCTCTTCCAACTCGGCTGTGGTTGCATGCTTGCCTGAAATCAGTTTGTTGTGGTACAGGCCGATTGGATCTTCCTCCTGCCACTTTTTCACTTCCTCAGGTTTCCGGTACCGCTCAGGGTCTCCCATGGAATGCCCGCGGAAGCGATAAGTGATGGCTTCCAGAAATTGCGGTCCGCTGCCTGCACGTATCTCTTCGATCATTTCCTCGGCGACTTTGCGCACCGCCAGCACATCCATGCCATCGACAGACCGGTTGGGCATGCCATAGCCGACCGCCTTCTGGCGGATATCGGAGACCGCGGAAGCCCGAGGTACGGCTGTTCCCATTCCGTACATGTTGTTTTCACACACCCACAACAGCGGAAGCTGCCAAACTTTGGATAGATTCAAACCTTCATGAAAGTAACCGATATTGGTTGCGCCATCGCCAAACATGGCAATGGTCACGGCTCCAGTTTCATTGTATTGATCCGTAAGCGCGAGCCCCGTCGCGAGCGGGATGTGTGCTCCAACAATGGCGTGTCCACCCCAGTAATTGAGGTTCACATCTGCCATGTGCATCGATCCCCCCCGGCCCCCTGAAACACCGGTTGCCTTGCCAAGTAATTCCGCCAGCACTTTTTTGACCGGGATGCCGCTATTGATTGCCACACCGTGGTCACGGTAAGCAGTGATCACACGGTCGATTGGTTTGCGCGCAGAGATCACTCCGGTTGAAACAGCTTCCTGACCGATATAGAGATGTAAAAAACCACCAATTTTATCGTCCTGGTAATACGCTGCTGCCTTTTCCTCCAGGCGGCGGATCAACACCATTTGATGATAAAGCTCAAGATATTCCTTCTTCTGCATCGGGTTTCCCTTCCTCGATCACATTGATGGATCAAATTCCATGAATATTAGGATATATATTATCATAATTATCTAGAATATAAATGGTTTGCATATGAATTGAATATGATTTGCATGAGACTTTCTTAAAAAAACATCCCCGGCCAATGAGACCGGGGAGTTTGAATCGAAAAGTGGTTTACATGCCCAACAGGGCTTCGCCCTTGTGGTTGAGGGCAGACTGTGCAGCAGCCAGCCGGGCGATGGGTACCCGGAACGGACTGCAGCTGACATAGTTGTTGCCGATAATGTGGCAGAACTCGATCGAATCTGGGTCGCCGCCATGCTCACCGCAGATACCCACCTCGAGGGTAGGACGCTCAGCACGTCCGTCATTGATGGCCATTTGCATCAGCTTGCCCACGCCGCCGCGGTCAATCGTCTGGAAGGGATTCTGGGGCAAAATGCCTTCTTCCACGTATTTCACCAGGAAGCTGCGTTCAGCATCATCGCGGCTGTATCCAAAGGTCATCTGGGTAAGGTCGTTGGTACCAAAGGAGAAGAATTCTGCCTCTGTGGCAAGTTCACCTGCTGTCGCAGCAGCGCGCGGGATCTCGATCATGGTGCCGAACTTATAAGTAAATTCTGCGCCTTTTTCCTTCATCACCTTCCTGGCAATCTCTTCCAGGCGCGGCTGGATCCAGTTGAGCTCGTTGATGATTCCGGTGAGCGGGATCATTACCTCGGGCTTGACCGAAATTCCGCGTAAGGTGCAGTCGGCTGCAGCTTCAAAGATTGCACGCACCTGCATCTCGACGATCTGCGGCATCACGATGGAAAGACGTACGCCTCGCAGACCCATCATCGGGTTGGACTCGTGCATCCCCTTCACTTCGTTCAGAAGGGATTCTTTCTCTGCCAGACCCTCGGTCTCACCCTTTAACCGCATGGTGATCACCTCTTCCAGGAGTGATTCTTCGGAAGGCAGGAACTCATGCAGGGGTGGGTCGATGAGGCGGATGATCACGGGAAGCCCGTCCATGGCCTCAAAAATGCCGTCGAAGTCAGAACGCTGGTAGGGTAGCAGGATGTCGATGGCTTTCTGGCGTTCTTCGTCTGTCTTTGCCAGGATCATCTTCTGGACAGTTGGCAGACGGGAGGTCTCAAAGAACATGTGCTCGGTGCGGCAGAGACCAATTCCCATGGCGCCATATTGTCGGGCGCGGCGGGCATCCTTGGGGTAATCTGCATTTGCCCACACCTGCAAACCGGTGGTTGGCCAACCCTGTGGTGCCTTGCGCATCCCTTCGGTGGCGCTGATCTCGTCTGCCCACTTGAGCAGGGTCAAAAGTTCAGTCTGCTCTTCAAACGACGGAGTGGTCAGATCGATCTTACCCACAAATGCTTCACCTGTGGTGCCATCCACCGAGATCCATTCACCTTCTTTGACAGTCACGCCATTGCACACCATGAGGCGTCTGTTCAGGTCAATTTGCACGCTGGAAGCACCAACGATGCAGGGTACGCCAAACTGTCGGGCAACCACGGCAGCATGACTGGTGGCGCCGCCTTCACTGGTGAGAATGCCCTTGGCAGCGAGCATGCCGTGCACATCATCCGGCTTGGTGAAAGGTCGGACCATGATGGTATCCTGCCCCTCCTCCTTGGCTTTCTTCTCAGTGAGGTCGGCATCAAAATAAACCTGACCCACTGCCGCGCCAGGAGAGGCATTCACACCGGAAGCAAAGAAACGGCCGTCTTTTTTGGCTTTGGCCTTGGTTTCGGTGCTGAATTGTGGGTGAAGAAGAGTATCCACATCGCCGGGGGTCACACGGCTGACTGCCACTTCCTTGGTGATCAGGCCTTCATTGACCATATCCACGGCAATTTTGACCGCAGCCTTGGCAGTTCGCTTGCCGTTGCGGCATTGCAGCATCCACAGCCGCCCGCGCTCAATGGTGAATTCAACATCCTGCATATCTTTGTAATGCAGTTCGAGCTTGGCAACGATATCCAGGAATTGCTTGTATGCTTCGGGGAGAGGACCACCCAGGTTTTCAATCTTTTCGGTGTTGCGAATGCCGGCAACCACATCCTCACCCTGCGCGTTCAACAGGTAATCACCGTATAGCTTGCGCTCGCCAGTGGCCGGGTTGCGGGTGAATGCGACGCCGGTACCGGAATCATCGCCCATGTTGCCGAAGACCATGGTCACAATGCTGACTGCCGTTCCCAGTGAATCAGAAATATGGGTGGCGCGTCGATAATCCACGGCGCGTTTGCCGTTCCAGGATTTGAACACGGCTTCAGTCGCCAGCCTCAATTGCTCCAACGGATCCTGGGGGAAATCAAAGCCTTTTTCATTGCGTACAACCACCTTGAACTGCTCCACCAGGCTTTTCAAATCCCCGGCAGTCATTTCAGTATCCGCTTTGTAACCTTTGGAGTGTTTCAAACCATCCAGGACCTGTTCGAAAGCTTCATCCGGGATGCCCAGCACCACTGAACCGAACATCTGAATCAAACGGCGGTAGGAATCGAACACAAAGCGCTCGTTATTGGTCAGAGCAACCATGCCTTTTGCAGATTCATCGTTCAGACCAATATTGAGGACGGTGTCCATCATACCGGGCATGGAATATTTGGCACCCGAGCGGCAGGAAACCAGCAGCGGATTGGTATTGCTGCCGAATTTCTTACCCGCCTCCTTTTCAACTACCGCAAGATCTTCAAGCATTTCATCCCATAAACCGTCGGGGAATTTTTGTTCTACCTGGTAGGCATTACAGGCTTCCGTGGTAACAATGAATCCAGGAGGCACAGGGAGACCGATGCGCGCCATTTCGGCAAGGTTGGCGCCTTTTCCGCCAAGCAAACCGCGAACGTCATCCCAGTCTCCGCCAACGTACTTCTCGGCTTCTTCAATCTCGTGAAATAGATAAACCCATTTCTTTCCAGCCATTTTTTCCTCCATGAGAATTATGATTGCAAAAAGCCCATTTTGGGGCATTGTAATGTTTTTGTTTCTAAGTGCTGAATTTTACCATAAATCGACCTTCATACACCGCTTTACCCCCAATTTGCGTCCTGGCATCAATGGCGGTCGTTTTGTAAACCATTTGCAAGGTGGATTCAACCATTTCTGTTTGATAATAGGAAAGAAATGGACGAGGTTTACCTGTGAAGATACTCGTGATTGATGATGATCCGGCGATGACGGATCTGCTCAGGCTTATCCTTTCACCGATACAGGCAGCGATTATTACCTCCAACTCGAGCCCTGAAGGGCTCGCACTTGCCTACGAGCATCATCCTGATATTATCATCCTCGACCTCATGATGCCGGAAATGGACGGCTGGGAAGTTTGCACCAAGATTCGTGAATCCAGCAACGTTCCCATTTTGATCATGTCCGCGATTGATAACCCCGGTTTGATCGCCAAGGCGTTGGACGCTGGGGCAGATGACTTTCTGGTGAAACCTGTTCCCAGCGGGGTG
>DNOU01000021.1:9141-9370 GCA_003501835.1 Anaerolineaceae bacterium
GAAGGGTTTTTTATGATCAGTGAATGATTTGGGATTGCAGCCATTGAACCGCTTTCGTGCGGGTGTTCACAGTACCCGCAGCCTGTTCCTCCAAAAGATCATCCAAAATCTTACCCAGTTGTCTGCCGGGAGGCAGGTTGAACATTTGCATGATCTCGGTTCCGTTGAGCAGTGGGATTGGGGAGAGTACCTCAGGTTGATTTACCCAGGCATCCATCAGTACTTCGCA
>DNOU01000158.1 GCA_003501835.1 Anaerolineaceae bacterium
GCGGATACGACCCGGTGTATGCCAGGATGCTGCTGGCCTCATGACTGCTGGTGAATGAAATCTTTGGAGAACTGGATTTTCTGCTGCTAAGCCCTGGCGTCACCATTTGGGCAGTGCTCCACAGGCTGAATCGTCTTTTTTAATGTGTAATTTGATCCCCGCGTTGACTTTCAGCCGACGGGCGAATGGAGCCCGACACCACGTCTGATCTGCTCGGCTACCTGTATATCGACGAGAACCACTTTGGCGCTTTGATGATCATGCAGCAGCGCATCCGGAATCCAAACGCGGTGGGCATCGATCCATACGAATTCAGCTTGAACCGGCAGTTATATCGCCAAGCCCAAACGGCAGGCATCACCAGCGATATCCTGCTGTTCGAGAAAAATTTTAGGGAAGTCTTTAGTGCCAATGCGCTGTACAGCAGGTCGTTCCCCTAGAACTCCACTTCCATTCCCGGGTAACGCTCAGCATCCGTGTCCTTCTGAACCCCCAAATCAGGCAATAAGGTTTCCACGTTGCGCACGACGGGCATGAAAAAGCCTGAAAGCGCGACCACGGTGGCGATCAATCCGCAAATCACCATCAGCAATCCCATCCCCGATCCGACCCCCGTTCCCACGAGGGGACCAAAGGTCTGGGCAAGGAAGGTGTTGGTCTTCATTGCCGGTTCGAGCACATAATCTGCCAGTGTACCCCCGATAATGGGCGCAATGGGCGTGGTCAGCCAGGCGATCATCCGCCGGGCGGAAAACACCCGGCCCTGTAAATCCTGGGGCACTTTTGACTGCCAGATGGCCTGATTTGAACCGTTGCAGAGGGGGCCGGCGATGCTCATCATGACTGCCGCCGGTATCCAAACCGGAAGCCCCTGCCCCAGTCCAAAAAAAGTCATGCCAAACAAACCCGGAATGACCATTCCCAGGAGAAAGCCATTTACCCGCTTCTTAAAGCCGCCCCAGGCGCTCATGATGATGCCGCCGACAACGGCTCCTATCGCCTGAGCGGATTGCACTGTGCCGTAAATGATGCTGTCGTTACCCGTGCGCGACAACACCATGGGAGACAAAACGGCAAATCCAATGCCAAAGAACAGGTTCACCCCCAGCAAGAGCCCCTGCAGGGCGAGCAGGCTTGGACGTTTGAAGATATATTTGAACCCGAACATGGACTGCTGCAGCAGGTTGCCCTGTTCCTTTGAACCTTCAGCGGATACTGCTGGTTTGGGCACGGATATCAGCAGCAGCGCCCCCAGCGCCAGGATAAAGGTGGCGACATCCAACCCCAGGATACCCGTCAGACCCACCACAGGCA
This sequence comes from Anaerolineaceae bacterium, assembly GCA_003501835.1. Taxonomy (GTDB): domain Bacteria; phylum Chloroflexota; class Anaerolineae; order Anaerolineales; family Anaerolineaceae; genus UBA6107. The sequence continues at coordinate 1,315 of DNOU01000158.1, forward strand.
GCATTGCCCCTGCCAGCATGGGTGCCACCACGCCTGGTCCGCCTTCAAGCAGTGCCATCAGCCCGTTGGCGCGCCCCAACTGCTCCTTGGGTACCATGGTGCTGATGGCGGCCGAGTAAGCCGGCCACTGGAAGGTGTTTCCCACTCCGTAGATGATTTCAGCGATGTACAGATGCCAAGTCTGCATGTTCCCGGTGGCAAACAGAATCAGGATCGCGGCAGTCGCCACAAAAGAGCAGGCATCGCTCACCGCCATCATTAACTTGCGGTTGTAGCGGTCCACCATCACACCGGCAATTGGCGACATGAGCAGGAATGGCGTGATGAAAAACACCTGCATCAAAGCCATGGCAGTGGCACTCTGTGTTTTCTCAAACATCCAGATGGAGAGACCAAACGCCGACATGGAAGAGGTTAAAACAGAAATGATCTGACCAAGCCAGACCACAAGAAAGCCCTTCATACCGGTGATCGGTTCGAACCTTTTTTGCATCCAAATTCTCCACAATGGACTGTTCCTTATTATACGGCAATGGCTAAATCCCCTCAAGCTTGAGTGTGATTTGAGGGAGATTTGTACAAATCACCGAATGCCCGCTTTCCAGGCCCGGGTACATCAAACATGAATTTCAATATAATAAGAGAAAAACAGATCCTGATCCTGATCCAGACCCATTGATTGCCCGTCATCCTTGCCATGAGGAGTTTACAGATGAAAAAAAACAGAGTGATCCTGCTGGTCAACGTCCTGTTGTTGATGATACTGATCGCAGGTCCCTTGTCCACCATGCCCGTACAGGCACAGAGCGATACTGCAGCCGAAACAGTCACCATCCCCGGCACATTGCAGTCAGAACTTGGCTGCACCGGGGATTGGATGCCCTCCTGCTCTGAGACCGACCTCACCTATGACGCCGTGAGCGACATTTGGAAAGGCACCTTCGAGGTGACCCCCAACAACGACCAGGATAAGAAGGGACCCCGCTACAAGGCTGCCATCAACGGCACCTGGGATGTCAATTACGGCAGGAATGCATCAGCGGGCGGGGCAGATATTCCGCTGGTGGTGGATCAACCCATCAAGGTCACATTCCTCTTCGACCCCAAGACCCACTGGGTGACAGATGATTACAACACGCCCATTATCAACGCCGTGGGAGATTTTCAAACCCAGCTCGGCTGCCCTGCCAATGATGACCCCACCTGCCTGCGCGGTTGGTTGGAAGATCCCGAGGGCGACGGCACCTACTCATTCAT
>DNOU01000138.1 GCA_003501835.1 Anaerolineaceae bacterium
GGGAAACTCGCCAGATTGTACTCATAATCCAGGTAGAATGGATTGAACACGATGCGTGCAGCTGTCAAAATGAGGAAGAAAGGGACCATCAAGGTCACCAGGATTCCAACAAATGCCATTAATCTCTTCATTGCAGTTTCTCCACCTGACCGGATAAAAGGAAATTGAGCACCATCGAATTTGTCAATTGCTCGATGGGGGCTTTGTCATCAGTAAAGATCACACCACCCGTTGGCGCAGGCTGCATTCCGGCATAGGTCTCAGCAAGTATTTGAAGCAGAAAATCCGGAGTGGATGGGTCGGCATTCAACACCTGGTAATTCTCCATTAAGCCCTGGATGGAAGTCTTTTGGTTTGTCGCGTAGATGACCGAATTAAACGAGCCTGCCACATCTGAAACGTAGAGGGAGGGAAAGACCTCGCCGATGGTTTTGTACAAGGATGCCAGCAGCCGCCGGTCGGAGGGCGCAGTTCCAACGTTGATCACCATTACACCATTGGGCTTCAGATGCTCCCTGACCATTTGGAAGAATTCCACGGTCGTCATTTGCCATGGAATATATGGCGGACGGTAGGCGTCCACGCTGATGACATCATATTGCTGTGTGCTGTGCGCCAATCCCCAGCGTGCATCCTGGATCACCACGTTCAAATTGGGGAGATCCATGCCGAAATACTGGTATCCCACCTTGACGATCTCTGGATCGATTTCATATCCGTCAATGGTTACGTTGGGAAAGACTCTGGCGGATTCCACCGCTGTCGTACCGGCAGCCAGACCCAGTATGGCAATGTTCTCCACCTCGCTGCGCGGATAAGGAGAGTCGTTGAAAAAGGGGGCAGTCAACACCCGTTCCCAGGGTCCGTTGAAATTGTACTGACCGGGTTTGTAGATGGAATGTACTCCCTGCCCTTCGTTCAGGCGCAGCAGCATATAACCATCCTGGTCAAGCACCTGGATGTAATTGTAGGCGGATTCTTTTTCATACACCTGACCGATGGAATTCTTGTCAGTTCCCGGGATGCCGAAAATAGCCAGGAGGACGATCAAGATGGGCATGCCAAAATAGGGCACACTTTTCCTGATTCCCTGCGCCATGACCAGACCGATCAATGCCACCAGGATTAGAATGAAGCTGATGATGAGAAAAGTGCGGTACGTTCCAACGTTGGGGATGAGAACCAGCACCGGCAGAAAGGTTCCGATAAACGAACCCAGGGTGGAGATGGCATAGATCCTGCCAGAGACCTTTCCAGCCGCCGAGGGATCTTCAATCGCCAGGCGAATGGCGAAAGGACTGGCTGTACCCATCAATGTGACGGGAATGACAAACAGGATCATCACCACAGTAAAAGAGCCAAACAGAACGCCCAATTGAAGCTGGTCGAAGGCGTTGGCTGCCATTCGCAGCACAGGGCGGGATACGACCGGCACAAGACCGGTTGTCAGCCCGGCCCAGCAAAGGATCTTAAAAAGAGTGCTGTAATGGGGAGAGCGGTCTGCCCAGTGCCCGCCCAGGAAATAGCCAGCAGTCAGGTAGATCAGGATCAATCCAACAATGCTTGCCCACACCAGGTTGCTGGAGCCAAAGTAGTTGCCAAGCAGGCGGGATGCAGAAAACTCCACTGCCAGTGATGCCATGCCGGAAAAGAAAACTGCAATGTAAAGGTATCTGCGCATTGAAATCATTATACCGTATCCATAGCAGGGAATTGACGCAATCACCGGGTTGTATAATGAAGAATAAGAATGGAGCAGCATTATGAGAGTGGTCACTGTCGCGGAAATGAAACAGGTTGAGGCGTTTGCAGATGCCCATGGGTATTCTTATGAAATGATGATGGTCAAGGCAGGGAATGAACTCTCCAGGGTCGTTCACCGGCATTATTTTGATCAATCCACAGGGAAAACCGTGGTCGGGTTGGTAGGTGCCGGGAACAATGGAGGAGATACCCTGGTGGCACTCAGTTCGCTAAGCACCCTGGGATGGCACGCCAGTGCGATTGTATTTAAAACCCGGCCTGATGATGATAAGTGGATCAGGGCATTTGTAGAAAATGGCGGCACCGTTCTGGATTATGAGTCCAGGGGGGCGGAGCGCAAGATCAAGAATGCGGTCGAGTCCGCTAATGTATTGCTGGATGGTGTAATGGGAACCGGCGCCAGGTTACCGCTGGATGACGAGATCGCTCGACACCTTGCCGAGATCAAAAAGTTCCTCACCAGGCAAATCGTGGTGGCGGTGGATTGCCCTTCGGGTGTGGATTGTGACAGCGGTGAAATCAGCCCCGAGACGCTCGATGCCACCCTTACTGTGTGCATGGACTCGGTGAAGCAGGGATTGGTAAAGCTGCCTGCTTTTCTCAAGTGCGGAGAAATTGTTACCATCGACCTGGGAATTCCGAAGGCTGCAAGGTTGGAAATTTCCACCACGCGGCAGCTGGCGGACCACGAAATGGCGTCAAACTTGCTGCCGCAACGCCCACGGGATGCTCACAAAGGCATTTTTGGAACGGTGATGGTTGTGGGCGGCTCGGTCAACTTCATCGGAGCGCCGGTACTCGCAGCAAAGTCTGCTTACCGCATAGGGGCGGGTCTGGTTCAAATGGCTATCCCCGCCTCCATCCAGCCGCAAATTTCATCCAGTATTTTGGAAGCCATCTGGCTATTATTGGATGAAGAAAATGGAGCCATTGCAGAACCGGCGGTTGACTTGATCTTCGGTCGCCTGGCAAAGACCAATGTGCTTATCCTGGGACCAGGATTGGGAAGAGATGCAACCACCGGAAAGTTCATGCAGCGGTTGTTGTTGGGAGAGTCAGAGGTTCATGGTAAAACGGTGGGATTTCTAACCGACGAAAAAGAACGCTCAACTGCGCAAATCAAAATGCCCCCCTTTGTGATCGATGCGGATGGGTTAAGGCTACTGGCCGGGATTCCGGAATGGTCAAAAAGATTGCGGGGAGCCGGTGTGTTGACACCTCATCCGGGTGAAATGGCTGCCCTCACCGGACTGACCGTGGAAGAGGTGCAAAAGGATCGCGAAAATACGGCTCTTCGATTTGCGAAAGAATGGAACCAGGTGGTCATTTTGAAAGGCGCTCTAACTGTGATCGCAGAGCCTGGGGGCAGCCTGGTGATCATCCCTGCAGCCACATCTGCGTTGGCAAAGGCAGGAACAGGAGACGTGCTCTCTGGAATGGTCGGCGGTCTAATGGCGCAGGGAGTTGCACCATTTGATGCAGCAGTTGCAGGTGCCTGGTTCCATGCGCGGGCGGCAGTGCAAGCTGCAAAAACCCTGGGCTCAGAGCGCCCCGTGATGGCGGTCGATGTGATCAATGCGCTGCCAGGTGTACTGTCTTAAAAAAACCGCCCCTAAAATGGGGGCGGTGTGGCTTTGGTTAGATGGAGGGTTCTTCCGGTTTCTTCGATTTGGTCACCCTGGATTTGGCTTCCTCCAGGATTACCTGACCTTTTTGTCCCAACTCAGAGGTTTTTTCCTGGGCAACTTTGATCAAGTCCTGCGCCTTGGTTACGGCATCGTTGGCCGCTTTTTCCGCCTGGGCATAGGACTCTTCCAGCGAATCGCCAGTTTTATCCGCCAGCTCGATCGCCTTTTCCTTGATCACTGCACGGGTCTCGTCACCCGATTGGGGGGCGTAAAGCAGGGCGACCACAGCACCGGTAATACCGCCCAGTAAAAATCCAAAAAGAAAAGTGCCAAAGTTATCGCGGTCTGACATTTTATTTCTCCTTTCGAAATGAACAATCCTGTAGTTGAGTTTACCTTACCGAATGATCTTGAGCAAATCAAGAAGCTTCATCAAACCCGCCAGAGATCCATTTAATTTGATCACCGGGTCCACGAAGTTTTGACTCAAGAAGTCTGTGGTACCCTTGAGTGTATTCACTGTGTCGGTGGTGGATTTGAGGATGGGTTTAACCTCGTTTTGAATCAGGTTAATCAGCGAGGCGATCTGGACAATCAAGATCACCAACGCCACACCGATTACAAGTGATACCAGAGCCATGACGATGATAAAAACATCCCGAATTTGAGCAGTGGTTCCCGGGGATGCCCTGAAGAGAAAGAAAATGCCAACACCGATCAAGGCGACCAAAATGATCAGGCTGGCGATCCAGATCCAAAGGCGCGATTTGCTTTCGGGTTTATTACCCTTATCATCCATGACTGGCTCGGGTAACGCTGCCACAGAATTATTGTCATTCATATGGAAATCATTATAACACGTCAAATTCCTCATATACGTGTTTATTATTCGTAAATGATTATTCATAGAAGATTATTTGCAGGGATATGTGACCTATGTTAGTATTAACGGTTGCCATGTATGCGATACTCGCACGACTTCTCATTATTTTGCCTGTATTGGGCTCTGTATTTCAGGCGCAGCAGACCCCTGGCGTCTTGATGACACAGCCGGTACAGGGTGAGTCTGTACGCGGCGTGGTTCAGGTGATGGGATCGGCTGTGGGAGAGGGGTTTTCCTCCTACGACCTGGTGTATTCGTTCGAGAATTCCGAAACGCCCAACTGGTTCTCCATT
>DNOU01000239.1:0-598 GCA_003501835.1 Anaerolineaceae bacterium
TGTTTCTTTCGGCGGCGGTTGGTTTCTGTGATCGCATAGTTCATCGAATCAGTCATCTTGTCGGCATACATGATCACCTTGCCGTTCACATTGCGAGCCGCCCGTCCGATCGTCTGGACGAGGGCTGTGCTTGACCGAAGAAACCCTTCCTTGTCCGCATCCAGAATGGCCACCAGGGATACTTCCGGCAGATCCAATCCTTCCCGAAGCAGGTTGATGCCGACCACCACATCAAACACTCCTGTCCGCAGGTCGCGCAAGATACCCACCCGCTCCAGTGTTTCGACCTCTGAATGAAGGTAATGGACCTTGACTCCCAATTCCATCAGGTAATCTGCCAGATCTTCAGCCATGCGCTTGGTCAAAGTGGTCACCAGCACGCGTTCGCCCACCTCTGTACGCTTCTTGATCTCAGCAAACAGGTCGTCCACCTGCCCTTTTGTGGGGCGGACTTCCACCTCGGGATCGACCAATCCTGTGGGTCGGATGATCTGCTCCACCACCTGGTCTGCCAGGCCCATTTCGTAAGGAGCGGGTGTGGCTGAAGTGTAGATGGTGTATCCCATGTGTTGCTTGAATTCTTCAAATGTCAGTGGGC
>DNOU01000239.1:618-6571 GCA_003501835.1 Anaerolineaceae bacterium
CGAATCTGGGGAACAGTCATATGGCTTTCATCGAGCACCAGCAAATACTCACTGGGGAGATAGTCCATCAATGTCCAGGGGGCGGAACCGGGGGGGCGTTGATCCAGGTGGCGCGAGTAATTTTCAATTCCCGAGCAGTACCCCACCTCGCGCAGCATTTCCAGGTCGTATGCACAGCGCTGTTCCAGGCGTCGGGCTTCAAGGATCTTGTCGTGCTTCATTAAGTACGCCACCTGCTCGTTCAATTCGCTTTCGATATCGGCGATCGCCTGCTTCATCCGCCCTTCACTGGCGATATAGTGCTTGGCAGGGAAGATCTCAGCGTGCCTGGGTTCGTCAAATATTTCACCCGTGAGAGGGCTGAACTGGGTGATCTTTTCGACTTCGTCTCCAAAAAAGCTGATGCGGTACGCTTTTTTCTCCTCGTACGCGGGAAAGATCTCCATCGTATCTCCATGCACCCTAAAAACTCCCGGGCGCAGTTCAAGATCATTGCGTTGATACTGCCCTTCGATCAGTTGACGAAGCAGGGCATTGCGTCGATATATGCCTCCAACGTCCAGTTTGACCACAACCCCTGCATAATTCTCGGGACTTCCAAGACCATAAATACAGGAAACCGAGGCTACAATCACCACATCCTTGCGCGACATCAGGGCAGTGGTGGCAGCCAGCCGCAGCCGATCGATCTCCTCATTGATCTCAGTCTCTTTTTCGATATACAGGTCATGCGCCGGGACGTACGCCTCAGGCTGATAGTAATCGTAATAAGAAACAAAGTACTCCACCGCGTTCTCTGGGAAAAATTCCTTGAACTCTGTATAAAGCTGGGCAGCCAGGGTCTTGTTATGAGCCATCACCAGAGCCGGCATTTGCAGGTTCTGGATCACATTGGCGATGGTAAAGGTCTTGCCGGTACCGGTGGCACCCAGAAGCACCTGGTTCCGATCCCCGGAACGGATCCCATCGACCAGGCTGTTGATTGCTTCCGGCTGGTCGCCAGTCGGTTGGTAGGGAGCGTGAAGCTTGAAGTCCATTCCTCACCCTTTCTCAATCTGTGCTCTATATTCTAGCACATTTGTTCATCTAATCATGAAATGCACATGAGAATTCACAAATATCAATGTTTGAATTTTCTCAATTTATCCGGGAAGGATCGCCGTCAGCACATTCAATAATTTAACAGGCCAATCTTCGCCTGCAGCGGGCAGCGACATCCAATATGCATTTCTCCCTGCCCGTACCTGGGGATTGACAGGGGGAAGCTCGCGTGACACAACGCCTTCCGGCAAAGGTGGGTATCTGAGAACGATTTGATCGCCCTCAACTGAAATCGAGGCAAGCCCTCCGCGTTCACCTCGCAACTTCACCCGGATCTGGAAGATCAGATTCTTGACCGGTTCCACCAGTTGACCAAAGCGGTCATTGAACTCTTCGACCAATGAATCCAATTCGGCTTCGTCACGCAGGTTTGCCATCCGACGGTAGAGCTGCAGACGCAGCTTTTGATCAGCCACGTATTCGGGAGGGATGCCCACAGAAAGCGGAAGGTCCACGGTCACCGGGCTGTAACCGCCCTCCAGACCAAAAGTGCGTTCCACTTCACGGGTATCGGGAATGGTTTTTCTCAGTTCGCGTACCGCCTGTCCCAACATGCGCGTATAAAGGTGGAATCCGACCGAAGCAATGAAACCGGATTGACGTGTGCCGAGCATTTCACCGGCTCCACGCATTTCAAGATCGCGCATGGCGATGGAATATCCCGATCCAAGCTGTGTATTTTCCGCAATCGTCTCCAGCCGTTCCTGTCCCTCGACGGTAGGCTGCTTTTTACGGTGACGGAAGAAATAAGCATACGCCCGCTGACCACCCCGTCCCACCCTACCGCGCAGCTGATACAACTGCGCCAGCCCGAAAGTATCACCGCGATCCACGATCAGAGTGTTGGCATTGGGGATATCCAACCCTGACTCGATGATGGATGTGCACAGCAGCACGTCAATTTCACCCCTGGTGAACCGGGTCATCACGCTGGAAAGCTCGTCCTCGCGCATCTGACCGTGTCCAATGCCGATACGCGCTTCAGGTACCAGTGTGTGCAGGTGATTCTGCATCGCATCAATGGTTTGCACCCGATTGTGAACGAAAAAGACCTGCCCTCCCCTGTCAATCTCACGCAGGATTGCCTGGCGGACGATCTTTGGAGAGTACGGACCGATATGAGTGATGATCGGCAAGCGTTCTGCCGGTGGGGTGTTGATGTTCGAAATGTCCCTTGCCCCGGTAAGTGCCATGTACAACGTTCGCGGGATGGGCGTAGCTGTGAGTGTGAGCACATCCACCTCAGTGCGCAGCTTCTTGAAATGCTCTTTATGCGTTACACCAAAGCGCTGCTCTTCGTCGATGATCACCAGACCCAGTTCCTTGAAAACCACATCCGAGGTAAGCAGCCGGTGTGTACCGATGACAATGTCCACTTCGCCCAGGGCGAGCTTGAGTACAATCTCTTCCTGTTGTTTGGGATTTCGGAAGCGCGAGAGCATTTCCACCGTCACCGGGTATGAAGAAAGCCGCTGGCGGAAGGTTTCGTAATGCTGCTGGGCAAGCACTGTTGTGGGGACAAGGATCGCCACCTGTTTCCCGTCCATTACAGCCTTGAAAGCTGCGCGTAGCGCCACCTCAGTCTTGCCGTATCCCACGTCTCCGCACAACAGCCGATCCATAGGCTTGGGCGCTTCCATGTCGCGCTTCACCTCATTGATCGCTTTAAGTTGATCAGCCGTTTCCACATAGGGGAAGCTTGCTTCCAGTTCCTGCTGCCAGGCGCTATCGGGACTGAAGGCAAACCCTTTTGCAGTTTGACGTTTGGCATAAAGCTCAAGCAGATCCTGCGCCACCTCAACGACTGCCTTACGCACAGTCTGCTTGGTTTGTGCCCAGTCATTTGTGCCCAGCCGTGAAAGCCTGGGGTGATCTCCTTCAGGACCAACATACCGGCTTAGCCTGTCAGCCTGGTGAATGGGCACATAGAGCTGATTTCCTCCGTCGTACTCCACGCACAGGAACTCCCGGTCAGTACCTTCGAGAATTCTCTTTACGAGCCCAACGAAACGGCCAATACCAAAGTCCACATGAACCACCAGGTCTCCGGGGTTCAGATCTGCAAATGAGGCTTCTGGTGCCTGGTAAGCAACATGGATGTGCTGGCGCGGCTGCGGGCGTTCCCAACCAAAAATCTCGCTATCCGTGACCAGGTGGAATTCATGACCATTGTCCATTGCCAGGTTCCAGCCCTCGGTCAGGGTGCCTTCGATGAACTTTGGTTGAAATTCTCCGTCCAGATTTACCCGCCTTCCCCACAATTCCTTCAATCGCGAGAGCTGCCGGGTAACCACCACCGAAGGATTCTCATTCTCCACCTGTAATTCAAGATCACCGAGGAAAGTTTTCAGTTGACCAGCAAAACGTTCTCCCAGGGTGAAAATTGACCCAAAGGGATGTTCCTCAGGTGCCGTGGAAGANNTGATGCTTTCAGCGCGCAGCTTTACAGCCTGCTCCTCGATCTCTTCACCGAAGGAAGCCAGGTTGGCAAGATTGTCCACCATGATCAAAGTCTGGCGCGGTAGATAGTCCAGCAAAGTCGACGGAGTGGGATGCACCACAGGGATGAAAAACTCATCCACTTCCTGCCCTTCCGGTATGGCATCGTCCGCCTTTCCAGGAAGCAACTCCCGGGCAGGCGTCACCAGCACTTCATCCAACGGACGGATGGTACGCTGGCTGCCTGGATCAAATTGCCGTAAGGTATCGATTTCATCGCCAAAGAACTCAATCCGCACCGGAAAGGGTTCTGCGGGAGTCCAAACGTCCAGGATGCCCCCTCTTCGCGAGAATTGACCGTGCTCCAGGACGGTATCCACCGATTCATAGCCCATTTCCACCCATGAGCGCTGTAAAGCCTCTGGCGAAGCTGACTGTCCCAATCTGATCGTCTTGCATGCGGAAATGAAATCTCTCCGAGGCAAAGTGCGGGTCATCACAGCTCTTAGCGAGGTCACTATGATCACTGGCCGGGTCGGTTTCCGCGATCCGGGTAAGTGATAAAGGGAGAGCGCTGTCAATGCTTCCAACCGTTCACGTCGGGTCACTGAACCCCAGGCAGCCCGCTCGTAGAATAGAGGGTTGGGCTCAGGGAAGAGTTTCTTTTCAAAATCCGGAGCCCAGAAGTTCAGCTCGTCGAACATGGTCAGGGCTCGATCAGACCGATCAGTGAGAAGTATGACCGGAATTTGCATATCCTTGACCAGTGAGACAACAACAGGCAGGCGGGCTGAACGCGGGAGTCCAAGACCAGCGAGCTTCCTGCCTACTTTAAGATCATCCAACATTTGGATATACGTTTTTTGTTTGCGAATCAGGTCAATCACGAAAGGTGCTACTCCAATTTACCGTTAAACTTGTTCATGGCTGCTTCCAGACCTTCACTCACGAAGGTCTTGATCGCGTCCACAGCCTTTTCCAGGACGGCGCTCAATAATTCAGATTCGCCATTGGAAAACGGCTGCAGCACATAATCTGCAGAATCCATCTGACCCGGCGGACGACCAATGCCCAATCGTAAGCGTGGAAATTCCTGGGTGCCCAGCCTGTCAATGATCGATCCGATCCCCTTTTGCCCGGCGGAACCTCCTCCCGGGCGGATGCGGATAGTCCCTAAAGGCAGGTCAAGGTCATCATTGATGACCATCAAATGTTCAACCGGAATCTTGTAGAAGCGCAAAAGGCTTGCAACAGCCTGACCCGAAAGGTTCATATAGGTTTGGGGCTTGGCAAGAATCACCCGGCTTGCACCGATCACCTCAGAACCGATGATCGCTTTGAATTGAACCCTGGTCATCTTGATATTCAAAGTTGCTGCAAACGCATCCACTGCCATGAAGCCGATGTTGTGTCGGGTATTCCGATAATCACGCCCCGGGTTGCCCAATCCAACGATCAGGTACCCCGGCGTTAATTCAGGCAAAACCTCAGTCTTCGGCGAGATCATCTTGAACAACGCATCCATCCATTGATCCTTACCGGCGCGAAAGGTGGCGCGCCAAAACATAGACCCCGACCAGCAAGATCAATCCAACGCCAAATCCGGCACCTAAATAGATCGTTTTTCTCAGCTCCTCGATGGTCAGCGAAGCAGGATTCGAGGAAGTGGACGCCTGCAAAAGACCGCCTTCCGCCTGCCGCGAGGATTCAGGGGTGATCTCCACTCTGGGTGTCCCGTCTGAAGATGTATCGGCGGAGGCAGTGTAATTCCGCACGAGGATGTGCTGCAGGATCACCTCCTGCTGGCTTCCATCCTGCCAGTGAACCACCAGTTTGAGTGAATAATCCCCATCTGTGATGGTCGTGGTGTCCCAGTGACCCAAAACACCGTTTTCCACAGTCTGGTTGGCGCTGGTAATGGAGAACCAGTTGGGCGTTTCGGAATTCTCGAACGAATACACCAGGTCGTAGGAGGAAAACCCCTCTCCCACAGCCGATCCCATCACCTGAACCACGCCGCGTACAGACTCACCCTGTACCGGCTGTGTCATCAAGACGCCAGGGGTCTGCTGCGCCTGAAATACAGAGCCCAATACAGGCAAAATAATGAGAAGTCGTGCGAGCATCGCATACATGGCAACCGTTAATACTAACATAGGTCACACATCCCTGCAAATAATCTCCTTCGGTAACATTATCATTTGACTTGACAGGATAATCTCCTGCGACTTCTGCGACAACTAAACACGTATATGAGGAATTTGACGTGTTATAATGATTTCCATATGAATGACAATAATTCTGTGGCAGCGTTACCCGAGCCAGTCATGGATGATAAGGGTAATAAACCCGAAAGCAAATCGCGCCTTTGGATCTGGATCGCCAGCCTGATCATTTTGGTCGCCTTGATCGG
>DNOU01000049.1 GCA_003501835.1 Anaerolineaceae bacterium
CGGACGCTGCGGTCATCTCTGTGATCGTGGGAATCGTCGATTCTGTTCAGATTGAGCCATAAAAACTGCCCCTTTGATTTTGAGCACCCTTGATCAAACTCAGGTGAGTATCATTTGTTGTCATCCTCAAGTCACTGGTTCGTCTTCCGGAACACTGTGAAGGTTCTTTCTTATCAAAGCGTGTTTTTGTTTCTGCTGCATTGGAATGGGCAAGAAATTCTTTCAGGCACCCCATTCATGGAGTTCACTTCAACTGCATTCACCTCAAAATGAAAAAAGTGAAGAAGCAAGCTGGCAAAAAGCATGCTTGACCTTTAATTAAAACAGTATTAAATTTAAGTTATCTAGTCTTCAAAAAAACAGGTGAAAAGTGGACCAGGCGAATATATTGGTTGTCGAAGATGATGATATTGTCGCGCTGACAATCGAACGCTGCCTGAGGCGTGAGGATTACCGGGTCACACTGGCAAATTCTGGTGTTGAGGCTCTTCAGCAAGCCAGGCGGCATAAACCGGAAATGGTCATCCTCGATGTGATCATGCCGGGAATGGACGGGTTCGCCGTTTGCCGGGAGATGCGTGCCGATCCCATCCTGGCGGATGTTCCCATTCTTTTCCTGACCGCACGTACCAAGCCGGAAGACCGCATCATGGGTTTTCACGTGGGAGCGGATGATTACCTGAGCAAGCCTTTCAACCTGGATGAATTAACCCTGCGGGTGAGAGCCATTCTGCGGCGTACACGCCCCAAGCTACGAGTGGATGCTGCTTCTCAGAACCCAGCAGAATCTTCCGATTCTGTCGCAGTGCCAGTGTCTGCTCCAGCGAAGAACGAGTTCAGTCTCAATATCAAAGGCTATGTCCTGGATTCGAGAACCTTTGAACTGGCGATCCCGGATCGGGACGTGGTGCGACTCACCCCCATCCAGTTCGATCTGCTTTACCACCTGATGAGTCATCCAGGGGAGATCTTCTCGCCGGCACGTTTGCTGGACGAGGTGTGGGACTATCCCTCAGATGCGGGAAGTCCTGATCTTGTGCGGGTGCATATCAAGAATTTACGCGAAAGGGTGGAACTTGATCCACGCGAGCCCACCTTTATCGAAACCGTACCCGGATTTGGCTACACCATTCGGGCGCAATAACCCTCGGCTGCTATGGAAAATAACCACTCCCGAATCGGAGAATCCGAGCTGGATTTGATCGAGATGATGGACGAGATCATTCTCGAATCCAATTCACTATCGATATTTCTCCAGATGGCGGTGGATCTGGTATGCCTTGGTCTAAAGAACCCTTCAGGGGGAGTGATCATTCTGCCTAATCTGCGTCAGGAGACGCTCCAATCTGCCTGGCACAATCCCCAACCCGGATGGTTGGACGCCAACGGCGTTCCATCCACCACAATGGAAGAACTTATGCATGCTGTTCAGATGGACCTCCGGGAACAGGAGAAGGATAATCTCCTGGCAATGCCGATCGTCAACCGAAAGAAATTAATCGGCGTTCTGATCCTGGTCCAGAATGAGTTCAATTCGGAGGAAATGGATGTCTTGAGGATTCTCACCCGCATGATCGGGCAAAGGGTGCGGCATTTCCAGGCAAATGCTGCCACGATCGGGCGTGATGAATTGAATGCCCTTCTCCGAACTTACTGCAATGCTGTCGGAACTTCAGAAGAATTACTTCGGGCAGGTGAGAAGATATTCTCGAATATGATCAAGGCGTATAAAGCACAGGCAATCATCCTGGTGACAGGCTCCGATGGAACGAAAAGCTTTGCCACAAAAAGGGTATTTCTTGGTCCGAACCAGTGGCAGGGTGCACAAAAGATTGAATTCTCCACCGGATTACTTCGTGAGTGTCTGGATTCAGGAGAGCTTACTCAATGGGGCAATGCGAAAACCAACCCGCGTGCCAACAACCTGGTAGACAGGGTGGAAGAAGTACCTTCTGCAACCCTGGTGGGAATTCCTCTCTGCACTGCCGGGCGGAAGTTTGGGGTGATCGGGATTCTCGATTCAGGCTTATTCCCGCTCGATCCTGTGGACCAGAGCCTGGCATTGTCGATCTCTACGATCCTCGCCCAGATCCTTTACAATGCAGAGCTATCGGAAAACATCAAGCATCTGGATGATGAATTGTCGATTAAGAAAGTCGAAGCAGCAAATTCAACGACAGCCCTGAAGGTACTCTTTGAGAGTACTCCATTCTTGTTCTACATCATCAACCAGGAATACAAAATTGTCACGATCAATTCAGGCCGCGCAAAGCTGGCTGAATCATCACCCCATGATTTGATCGGAAGGGTATGCCATGAGGCGCTCTTTCAAAGCCGGGAAATATGCCAGGGCTGCCTGGTGGGCACTACCCTCGAAAGCGGCAAAAGTACCAGCAGGTCGAAACGCAACTGGATAAAGGACACTCCCTTCGATTGGGAAGTGAATTGCTATGCCATCCACAACAACAAGGGAGTGACCATCCAGGCAGTGATATCAGAGATCGACGTGACGGAAAAGCGCCGGCTGGAAGCCGAACTGCTGCAGAATGAGAAGCTGGTGGCGATGGGCCAACTTGCTGCCACCGTCGCACATGAAATCAACAACCCCCTTGCAGCAATCATCGCCAACGCACAACTCCTCCTCAAGGACACTCCATCGCAAAACCAGGACCTGGTTGAATCGGTCAAACTCATCGAACTGGCAGGCCTTCGGGCGTCGCATGTGGTCAAAAATCTGTTGGGGCTGGCACGAAAGGAAGAATATGAGTTCGCTCCCATGGATATCAACGAATCGATTCAGGATGCGTTGAGCCTGCTTTCTCATGAATTTATGTCCAGACCCATTGCCATTCGCTTTGAGCGCGGACAGAATTTACCGCCCATCGTGGCGAGCCGCGAAAACCTGGAGAGCATCTGGATCAATCTTTTGATGAACTCCATCGAGTCCATCGGAACGGATTCAGGGTCGATCGAGATCAACACATTTTATGATGAAGGAAATTTCTACGTGCTCATCCGCGATTCAGGCATAGGGATTCCTGACGAGCAATTGGGACGCATTTTCGAACCGTTCTTTACCACCAAAAGCCATGGTAGGGGTACCGGTTTGGGTTTATCGGTGGTCAAGAGGATCGTACACGCCCATTCTGGAAGCATCCAGGTGGACAGCGAGATTGGCAAGGGAACGACCTTTACGGTTATCCTGCCCGAAATGCAGCCGGATGCAAAGGCCAGCGTCAACGAAACCTGATGAAGTGCAGATCATCACGCCTGGAAAATAAGACAGCCGATCGAAATGATCCGCTGTCTTATTGTGAAGCGTTACTTACGACTAGTCGAGGAGTTCTTTTGGGATATTTCCGCCGTTGTCTGCAATCCTTTGAAGCACAGTCTTTTGCAGCCAGACATTCATTTCCGAGTAGTCGCCGCCGATCTTCTCGGGAGGGCAGCCAAGTTCAGTGGCGAGCTCTTTGCGGGCTGCCAGGCTGCTATCGAGTCCGAGCAACTTCAAGAGATCCACAATCGAAGTCTGCCAGTTAAGCTTCTGCGGGTTCTCAGCTGCCATCTTCTCAAGTTTGCTCATGACGTCAACCACTTCAATTTTTGCAACGGGTGCCTTGATCTCAGAGGTTTGATTGATCGTGGGGTAGACCACTGCTGGTTGAACAGTAACCGGTGGTTTTGGAGCGGAGGTTACTGCGGGTGCGGGACGTGAATCGCCCGCAGCTGCGCTTGGCGCTGCCGTAGTTGCGGCAGGTTTCTTTAATCCCAATTTCTCCAGAATGTTAGAAAAGAGTCCCATATTCTATCCTTTCCAATCATCTACAGAATGGTTAGCCCTTTATTCGACTATAAATTGATTATAGGTGAAATTTACCCTGGGAACAACCCTTTTCCCGAATCATCGCTCGAACGGTTCGTGAAGGCTATCCTCCCCGCTTACACTTTGTTGATATCCATCTTGCCATGTTGGCATCTGTCCCACAATCACATCCAGCCGACCCAGCCAAAAGGCTTGTATCCTCCAACTTACCCGCTCCAATCTATTCGTTGTCGGTACTTTCTCATGCATCTGATCGAGTGCCTATTCAAGGGATTTCCCTGTTCGGATATCAACGGGTACAACCATTCAATTCCAACTATTCAATTCCCTTGACGCCGTCTTTCATTATGCTATACTGGGGTACAGTATAATCCGCTGCGAGGAAAGAGTATGCCAATCTATGAATATGTTTGCTCCAATTGTGGAGAGACGTTCGAAAAGCGCGTGAGCTTTGCGGAGGCAGATCAAATACCCGCCTGTCCCAAATGTTCGAGTTCTGCAACTCACAAGAAGATCTCGATCGTTGGTTCATTGAGCTCCTCTTCTCCAGGAGCTTCCAGTCCCAGCAGTTCCAGCTGCGGTTCCCGCGGCGGATTCAGTTGAGCGGGGTAAGTCAATCGCCGGCCGTGAGCCGGTACCACTTATTCAATATTTCTCGATAAAGAGGAATCAACGAATGCTGCAGAATTCAATCGCAGAATCCGTACCATTCCCAACCCATTAATTGTTGATCTTTGGGCACCTTGGTGTCGTCATTGCAAAGCAATGGAGCCTGCTCTCAAGCAGGTG
>DNOU01000082.1 GCA_003501835.1 Anaerolineaceae bacterium
GTACATTCTACGCGGCTTTGATTTGCGCGGACACGGTCAATCGGAAGGCACCCGCGGTCATGCCGACTCTTACGATCAGATTGCTCTGGACATTGACCAGTTCATCCGCGAAACCCGGGAAAATCATCCCTCTCTGCCGGTTTTCCTCTACGGTCACAGCCTGGGGGGTGCCCTGGTGCTCTTTTACGGAGAAACCCACCAGGGAATTTTGAAGGGGATCATCGCAACCAGCCCGGGGCTCGCTCCTACCAATCCACTTTCAACCGTCAAAATGATTGCTGCAAGGATTCTTTCAAAGGTCGCTCCCAAATCCCAACTGAAGAATGATCTCGATCTGACAGGTCTTTCCCGTGATCCACAGGTGGCGGAAAAGTACGTGGCAGATCCCCTGGTGCACCCCTTGATCTCGGCGCGCCTTGGGTTGGAATTGATCAACAAGGGAATCTTCATCCGGGATCATGCCAACCAGATTGCGGTGCCTTTACTGCTATTGCAGGGAACGGCCGATCGGCTCGTCAACCCTCCCATGACAGCAGAATTCGCCAAGCTCGTTCCCCAAAATCTGATCACGTTTCATACTTACGAAGGTTATTACCATGAGCTGCACAATGAGCCGGAAAAAGAGCAGATCATTCAGACCATGATCCGCTGGCTGGATGCTCATCTTGCATAGTTAACATGCTTGAAGCTCACCCGCAACCAGCTCACTCGCACTTGACCCAAATCGGGGCGTAGACTAAAATAGAGATGTAAGGTACTCAACAAGGTTTACCAGGCTCCAATTCCATTATGAAAATGTTTGGTTGCTGAGTCACGAATGACTGAAAAACCCCTGAGAAAACCACTCAAAGATGTTCTTCAAAGACATCGGGCAGGTGGTTTTTTTATTGTGTGTCGAACTCAATTTCATTGAAGGAGAATATTGTGGCTGACTTTTTGTTCCGCGGGAATTTGGAAACCCTCGATCCGGAGGTAAATCAACTCATCCAGTTTGAGGCAGAACGGCAAGCCCGAAAGCTGATCTTGATCCCTTCGGAAAGCAGTGCCCCCGAAGCAGTGCGCGAATCCATGTCGTCGGTATTCCAAAATCTTTACGCAGAAGGATATCCGGAAGAAGAGATGCGAACGATGTCTGAATCTGAGATCCTGGACTATCCAGCCAGGCTCGCAGAGTATCGCCGATACGCCGATCCCCGTTATTACAAAGGTGTGGAATATGCTGATATCGTCGAATCTCTTGCCCGCCGCCGGTGTGCTGAAGTTTTCGCCACAGACAAGATCCCGGCAGATCAGATCTTCGTCAATGTGCAGGCATTATCTGGCGCCCCTGCCAATAATGCGGCTTATACTGCACTCATCGAACCAGGCGACACGATCCTGGGAATGAACCTTTTGCACGGCGGACATCTCACCCACGGTTCTTCGGTCAACCGCTCTGGCAAGCTCTACAAGGTGGTTCATTACAACGTCGACCCGGTGACTGAAAAGATCGATTACGATGCATTGGAGAAGCTGGCACTCGAAAACAAGCCCAAGGTGATCGTCTGCGGTTATTCATCCTATCCTTATGTCCCCGATTTCGCCCGCTTCCGTCAAATCGCCGACCTGGTGGGTGCCTACCTTCTGGCGGATGTATCGCACATTGCGGGTCTGATCGCAGCCAGGGTGATCCCCACGCCTGTAGGGTATGCACATGTGATTACCTTCACAACCCACAAAACTCTGACTGGACCGCGCGGGGCATGCATCCTTACCACTGATCCTGCACTTTCCAGGAAGATCGACAAGGCAGTCTTCCCTGGGGAGCAGGGCGGTCCGCATGTGCACATTTTCGCAGCTCTTGCCACGATGTTCCGCATTTCAAAAACCGATCAATTCAAAGACCTTCAGCAGCAGATCCTGGACAATTGTCTTGCACTGACCAACCAGCTTCAGTCTCGCGGTTTGCGTATTTCCTACGGCGGTACAGACACCCACCTGGCAAATCTGGATTGCAAGACGATCAAAGGTCAGGATGGCACGACTCTTTCCGGCGATATGGCTGCCCGCATTCTGGATGTGGCCGGGATTGTACTTAATCGCAACACCATCCCGGGCGATAAAACCGCCCTTTTTGCCTCAGGAATTCGCTTTGGCACCCCCTGGATGACCCAACGTGGTCTGAAAGAAAAGGACATGGTCGAAGTGGCGAACATTATTGCGGATGTGTTGCTTTCCATTCAGCCGTATTCAGTTGAAACCCGCAAAGGATTGGCTGCCCGTGCCAAAGTGGATTTCAACGTACTCGAAGATGCCAGGCTTCGTGTCAGGGCGATTGCCGAGCGTGCCGGTCGGGATGTTGTAACAGGCAAATCAGGTTACCCGCATCATTTCTATATCGACGACCAACCTGCTGCGAAGGGTGAGTGGGTCGGACTCAAACTTAAAGGTGTGGATGTCCGGCACTTTGTGGAGTACGTATTCAGCTCAGAGGCAAGTTCACTCAAGAAAGGTCAATCACAGAATACGACTTTGACCACACCCAGGGGAAGTGTAGAAGGAATCCTTACATTCCTGATGCCGGGAACCTACCAATTCGATCTCAAGCGGGAACACTTTGGACTGGCAGCAACCTTTCTGCGTGATCTTTCGGATGGGTACATTGCCTTCGATAATGACATCCCACGCCGCATTCCCGGCCCCATGGTGATCGAAGAAGCGGAAACCCCGGTGAGCACAAAGGCAGCCGGTGAGCCGCAATCAGTCCTCAAACCTTACTACATCGGTAAACCAGCGGGCAGCGGAAC
>DNOU01000172.1:0-1640 GCA_003501835.1 Anaerolineaceae bacterium
TGCTGCGTTCTGGAATCTCTGTGTTTTACGATCTTACAGAACCCCGGATCAGCGATCGTCACTATGAAAGCATTCTTTACCAGCAGGCGGCAGAATTTGATCTCGGGGTAAGGTATTTCAACTTTCCCATTGAGGATTTCACCGCGCCATCTGTAGAGACCGTCAGAACGATCCTTGATTCAATTGATCAAAACATTAAAGAAGGCAGAAGCATTTACGTGCATTGTTTCGCTGGCATCGGGCGCACCGGCACCATCGTGGGATGCTACCTGGCACGTCATGGTACCACGGGTCAGGCAGTGCTCCATCAAATCGCCCAATTAAGATCGCAGTTGCCATCCTGGTACAGGCAGTCCCCCGAAGCGCCAGACCAGATCGACCTGGTCAAGTCCTGGAAGGCAGGCACTTGATCAATCTGAAATGGATCGGTCCAGGTGCTTGGCTTCCTCCCAATAAACATCCATCTCGGCAAAGGTCATTTCCGAAAGCTCGCGGCCCGTCTCGCGGGTCTTCTTCTCGATATAGGCAAAACGGTCCCGGAATTTTTGATTCGTCTCACGCAAGGCGGATTCCGCATCCACCTTGTACCAACGTACCAGGTTGACCACCGCGAAGAGCAGGTCGCCCAGCTCTTTGGCACGGTGAGCTGCATCCGGTGCGGTTTCGACCTCGGAATACTCCTCCATCACCTTGGCTTTGACTGGCTCGATCGCATCCCAATCAAAACCCACTCTGGCTGCGCGGTCCTGGATGGACTGTGCCTGGGCAAGTGCCGGAAATGCCTTGGGTACCCCATTGAGGATGCCAAATTCCTCTTTTATCCCGTTTTCAGACCGTTCCTTCTCTTTTAGTTTTTCCCAGTTCTGCACCACTTCCCGGTCATCCCTGACCTTTACCTCGCCAAACACATGCGGGTGACGAAACACGATCTTGCGGTTGATGCTTTCGAGTATTTCAGATAAGGTAAACTCACCCTTCTCTTCTGCAATTTGAGCATGAAGGAGGATCTGTAAAAAGAGGTCGCCCAATTCTTCACGCAGACCGGGCATGTCGCCGGAATCAATGGAATCGAGAGCTTCGTAAGTTTCTTCAAGCAAGTAGGTTCGCAGGCTTTCGTGGGTTTGTTTTCGATCCCAGGGGCAGCCGTTGGGTGCCCTGAGCTGTGCAATCACCCCAGCGAAGCTTTCC
Organism: Anaerolineaceae bacterium; assembly: GCA_003501835.1. Classification (GTDB taxonomy): domain Bacteria; phylum Chloroflexota; class Anaerolineae; order Anaerolineales; family Anaerolineaceae; genus UBA6107. Next base: position 1,189 of record DNOU01000172.1, read on the forward strand.
AGCGATGCATCCGACGATCGGGGAGGGATTAAAAGCACAGACCAATCNNACCCGCCATTGCAGGCGTATACACCATCGCTGCCTGTGAAGGTGAAAATGGCGGATAATATCTTCCCTGCAGGGAAATTCCGTCGAGGTTTACCCATCCATCGGAGAGAGCGGCAAGTGCGTCCACCGGTAGGTCGAGTGCATCTTCACACCCTTTCGAGATATGGATATTTACATCCTTGATTTGCCGCAGCTTCAAGGCAACATTGTCCACATCCGCAGGGAGGGGTGTGATGAAGAGGATGTTATTACCATCCTCAAGTTCACTGCAGACTTGCCGGATCCATTCTTCCATTTTGCCTTCAACCAGCATTGGCGTGATCTCAATGGAATCTGAGAACATCGCTTTTTGACTCGACTGCAACTTTTCACGTGAATACATCCGGTACGGTTCCAGATCTTTT
>DNOU01000172.1:1660-3024 GCA_003501835.1 Anaerolineaceae bacterium
GAAGTATATACCTTCCTGCAAGTGCCCTGCTGCAGACTGCATCTCAAATGGACAGGATGAAGTCCTGCTGAGTTCTAACGCTTGGTGTAGGTAGGTGCCTTGCGTGCGCGCTTGAGACCTGGCTTTTTGCGTTCCTTGATGCGGGGGTCGCGGGTCAGGAATCCGCCCTTGCGCAGCAGCGCCGTATTGTCAGAGTTCAATTTGACCAATGCACGGGCAAGCCCGAGTTGCACAGAGTCCGTCTGACCGGTCACACCGCCACCATGAACGGTGGCACTGATATCGAAGGTTGAGCGGTCCTGGCCTGCAGCAGCAAGCGGACCCACAATGGCTTCCATATCTCCGGTGCGCGGGAAATACTCCTCAAGCGGCCGGTCATTCACGGTGAATTTTCCAGTTCCGCTCATCAAACGAACACGGGCAGTGCTTTCCTTGCGGCGCCCTACACCTTCAAAATATTGTACCGACATGATTCTCCTGCTCCTTTATGCAACCGGCTTCGGGTTTTGTGCAACATGGGGGTGTTCGCTGCCAGAATACACCTTCAGGCGTTTGATCAGCGCATGACCCATGCGATTATGGGGAAGCATACCCCAAACCGCAGCGATGATCACCCGTTCAGGATGAACACGCATTTGCTCACGAAGACCCACTGTCTTCAAACCGCCGGGATAATTGGAGTGCTTGTAGTAATTCTTCTCATCCAGGCGTTTGTTGCTGATCTGCAAGGCGCTGGCGTTAATGACGACAACCACATCACCCATATCCACACCCGGGGTGTAGGTGGGTTTATGTTTACCGAGCAAATAAGTGCTGATTTGCGTAGCCAGGCGCCCAATACCCTGACCATTTGCATCCACCAGAAGCCATTCTGGTTTTTGTTTTCCTTTTAGGACGTAAGTCTTGTCCACTGTCTCTTCTCCACTCACCAATTTTCTTCAGGCAACATCATCATTTAAGAGCTGCTGTTCCATTTCCACTTGCTTTTTTGAAGGTAGATTCACCTGCCAGAGGTTTAATCCCCTTGCCGGTGCCAGACCTGGTTTCATGGCAGATTGTTCATTGATCCCCAGGATAAGCGTAGCCAGGCTCATCTTCTCTCGCGCCACCTGCACCTGCAGGTAAACGCTCCGTCGGACCATGTGGTAGAGAAAAGCATTGGCTTCGATCTCGTACACCCATCCGTTTGCGGTGGCGTGCCAATCACTTTTCAGAACCGTTCGAACAGTGCTGCCTCCCGGTTTCATTGCCCGTCCGAAGCAGGAAAAATCGTGCGTCCCCAGCAAGTGAGATGCTGCTTCGCTTAACTTTTCTCCATTCAAAGGCGGCCAAATACGCCAGGCATACCGGTCAATCAATGGATC
>DNOU01000172.1:3054-8365 GCA_003501835.1 Anaerolineaceae bacterium
ACCACGATCTGACCCGAGGCATGCACCCCGGTGTCAGTCCGCCCCGCAAAGAGAATGGTATTTTCACACCACCCCATAAGCGTCAGTGCTGATTCAAGCACCTGTTGCACGGTTCGCGTATTGCCCTGGCGTTGGAATCCGAAAAACCCGGTTCCATCGTAAGCAAGTTTCAATTGGTAACGTGCCATGTTACACCGTCCCCGTTGCCGGACGGTTTACTCTTCCACCAGCTCGATCAAGACCACTTCAGCGGCATCGCCCTGGCGTGGTCCCAGTTTCATGATACGTGTATAACCGCCATCACGTTTTTCAAAGCGGGGGCCAATTTCATCAAAAAGTTTCTTCACCATGGCAGGATTGCCCAGACGGGCGGCTGCCAGGCGGCGTGCATGTACTTTTTCGGCATCGGACCCTTTGGCGCTTCTACGGGCCAGGGTGATCAACTTTTCAGCCTCACCGCGAATGAATAAAGCCTTGGCGCGGGTAGTCTGAATGCGTTCGTGGTCAAATAATTGATTGACCATGGTTCGCCGCAGACCGATGCGTTGATCCTTGTTTCGACCTAATCTAGAACCTGCTACCTGATGGCGCATTTTTACTCACTCCACATCTTTTTCGTCTTGCAGGAAGCCTTTTTCCAGCATTTTCTGGCGAAGCTCGTCCAGACTCTTTTCGCCAAAATTGCGGATGGACATTACAGCCTCGTCCCCTTTGTCCAGCAGTTCAAGCACATCACCCACGGTTGTGACCCCTGTGCGCTTCAATGAGTTGAACACACGGACTGAGAGGTCAAGATTCTCAATGGGGGTTTCTGCAGCTTCGCTGGTCAAATGGCTGCCTGTAATTTCCTTTTCAACTCCCAACATCAAGGTATCTTCATTGATACCGGAAAAATAACGTAAATGATCAATAATGATCTTTGAGGCAGTACCCAAAGCTTTTTCAGGTGCGACGGTTCCATCTGTCCAGATTTCAAGCACCAGGCGGTCAAAGTTGGTGCTTTGACCCACGCGGGCAGATCCAACTGAATAGTTCACACGCTTCACGGGTCCGTAGATTGCATCCACGGGCAGATCACCGATGGGCAGCTTGCCGCTGCGGTCGGTGGAAGGGCTGTACCCNNTCAGGATTCACGATCTCCAATTCTGCCGGTGCTTGAATATCGGCAGCGGTGACAACACCCTCTCCGCGCACATCCAGGTGCAAATGAGCAGAATCACCTTCATGCAAGATCATGCGGATCTGCTTTACCTGAAGCATTACCTGAATGACATCTTCACGCACTCCCTGGATGTTACTGAATTCGTGCGTAACATCCGAGATACGCATGGAAGAAATCGCGGCACCGTCCAATGATGAGAGTAATACTCGCCGCAATGCATTGCCCAGGGTGACTCCGAAGCCTCTTTCGAGTGGGCTGATCACAAATTTTCCATAGTTGCGCGCTTCTGCTTCGCGTTCAACTTTGGGGGTTACCATATTAGATAGTGCACACACTTTTCACCCCTTTCCGATACAGTTCGTATCCAGGCGCCGGCTTAGTGGACATTAGCGGGAATAATACTCAACAATGAGTTGTTCATTCAGGTTGCCGTCAATTTCAGCGCGTTCGGGCAGGCGCAAAACACGACCGGAAAGTCCCTTAAGATCTCGGTCCATCCAAACAGCACACGGACGCTTTTCAGCCAAATCAGCAACTTCCTTAAAATAGGTCGTATTTTTTGAGGCTGTGCTGACATTGAGGGTATCACCGGGCTGCAGGATCATGGAAGGGATGTCGGCACGATGCCCATTCACAGTGAAGTGACCATGATTGACCAGCTGGCGAGCCTGGCTGCGGTTTTCAGCCAACCCCATGCGAAAAACGACATTATCCAGGCGCAGTTCAAGGGTCTGAAGCAGGTTGGTGCCGGTGACCCCGCGCTGATGCTGCGCGATGCTGAAGTAACGGCGGAACTGCCGTTCCATAATTCCATATACGCGGCGGGCACGCTGTTTGGCACGCAATTGGCGTGCATAGTCTGATTCACGCTCAGTGCGGCCCTGGCGGGTTTTGCCGTGTTGACCGGGGGCGAAACCACGTTTTTCAAATGCGCACTTGGGCGAAAAGCAGCGGGCGCCTTTCAAAAATAATTTTTCACCTTCACGTCGGCACAATTTACATACCGAATCTGTATATCTAGCCATTTTCTTCCTTCTCCTTGATTACACGCGGCGTTTCTTCGGAGGCCGGCAACCGTTGTGCGGTACAGGGGTAATGTCTGCAATCGAGCGAACTTTCAATCCAGTGGATTGAACGGCACGAATGGCATTTTCCCGTCCGGGACCAGGACCTTTGACGATCAGATCCACTTCCTGGACACCCATGTTTTGAGCTGCCTTAATGGCCTGTTCGGCCGCAAGGCGTGCAGCAAAAGGCGTGCTCTTGCGAGAGCCTTTGAAGCCCGCCGAACCAGAGCTGCCCCAGCAAATGGTATTGCCCTGCTGATCAGTGATCGTCACAATCGTGTTGTTGAACGATGCAAAGATGTGCACCTGAGCAGACGACAANNTCCGTATTCCAACCGATTGTGTGGTCGGGTCGCCGCGGGGGAAAAGGGCACCCCACCCAACCACACTCCAGAGTCAGATTACTTCTTCGCTGCTCCACGGCGGCGACCGCGACCGGCCACGGTCTTCTTGGGACCCTTGGCAGTACGGGCGTTCGTGCGGGTGCGCTGACCCCGAGCGGGAAGGTTGCGGCGGTGGCGCATGCCACGGTAGCAACCAATTTCAATCAGGCGCTTGATGTTCATCTGCACTTCGCGGCGCAGATCGCCTTCGACTTTGAAGTTCTTGCCGATATATTCACGCAAAGCACCCACTTCAGCTTCAGAGAGATCTTTCACCCGAATATCCGGATTCACCTGGGTATTGTGGATGATCTCTTTGGCACGGGTCGGTCCAATACCAAAAATATAGGTCAGAGCAACTTCGATCCGCTTGTTGCGCGGAAGATCAACACCTTCAATTCTCGCCATAAGTCCTTACCCCTGTCGCTGTTTGTGCTTTGGGTTTTCGCAGATGACAAAGAGTTTGCCGCTGCGTTTTACGATTTTGCATTTTGCGCATCGTTTTCGTATGGATGGTGATACTTTCATGCTACTTGCTCCTTTGACACTGCCGTAAACCGAATTTTTTATTATAACTGCTCTTTGTTGTTCCGTCTAGGAAGAGACCCGTCTCCCAGCGTAGTCAGGATCTGAGGTCCGTTTTCCGTGATGGCCACGGTATGCTCAAAATGCGCCGTTAATGACCCGTCAGCCGATGAAACGGTCCATTGGTCGGGAAGCACTCGTGTGGCATCTGTGCCAACCAACAACATGGGCTCGATCGCAATGGTCATTCCAACCTTGAGCTCCATCCCCCGTCCCGGTACACCAAAGTTCGGAACGGAAGGTCCTTCATGCATGGCACGTCCCACACCGTGACCGGTGTATTCACGCGTCACGTAAAAACCACGGCTTTCAGCATAATTCTGTACGGCAAATGAAACATCACCCAGGTGATTTCCCGGAACGCACTGCTCGATCGCTGCGTAGAGGGCACCTTCGGTGGCTTCCATCAACCGGCGGGCTTCGTCTGAGATCTCACCCACGCCAACGGTAAACGCAGCATCACCCACAAAACCCTGGTACACCGCTCCGCAATCGACCGTCACGATGTCACCTTCCTTGACTTTGCGCCTTCCTGGAATGCCGTGCACCAGTTCGTAGTTGATGCTCACATTGGTGCTGGCCGGGTACGGATACGGACCCGGATAGCCTTTGAACGGGCTGTATACTCCGTACTTCGTCAGCACTTTTTCGGCGGCTGCGTTGATTTCAGCGGTCGTCACCCCGGGCTTGATCACAGCGCGGGCAGCCGCCAATGCTTCGGCATTGATCCGACCTGCCATGCGCATGAGTTCAATCTCTTGCGAAGTTTTGATGTTGATTTGACGATCCCACGACATACTGCTTTACACTTTCTCGATTGCAGCCAGCATCTTTTGTGTCACTTTGTCGATCGGCAGAGTGCCGTCGATTTCAGCCAGCAATCCCCGGCTGCGGTAATACTCAATCAGCGGTGAAGTCTGTTCAAAGTACACCTTGATCCGTCTCGCAACGGTCTCGGGTTTGTCATCATCACGCTGATAGAGTTCTGATCCGTCGAAATCGCAGATACCTGCCTTTTTCGGCGGGTTGAATTTTTCATGGAAAACATGGCCTTCAGCCCGGCAGGTCCATCGACCGCCCAGGCGCTCAATGAGCACTTCGGACGGGACGGAAATGTAGGGCACGACGTCCACCTTTCCATGGAATTCCCTCAGCATATCATTCAAAGCATCCGCCTGGGCAGGGGTACGCGGGAACCCATCCAGCAAAGCACCATTCTGGCAATCCTGACGATTCAAGCGTTCACGGATCATGTCAATGGTCACATCATCGGGTACCAGTTCGCCCCGGTTCATGTAAGTCTGAGCCTTCTGTCCCAGTTCGGTTTGCGCCTTGAGATTCTCGCGGAAAAGGTCTCCTGAGGAAACATGGACAAGACCTTGCCTTTCAGCGATGATCTTGGCCTGTGTTCCTTTACCTGCGCCTGGGGGACCCAGCAAAACGATGAATCTTTTCATGCTAACCCTTGATGAGGCTCTCATCGTAGCCGTGAACCTTGAGTTCAGTTTCGATAATGGTAAAGGTATCGCGAACCACACCTACCACAATCAGTAAGCCTGCCGCGGAAATGACGAATAGGGTATTGCGAGCTGAAGGCAGGAACGCACCCAGGATGTAAGGCAGAACAGCCACGAATCCCAGGAACACCGCACCCGGTAGGGTGATCCGCCGCTGTACCTTGGAAAGGTACTTTTGTGTAGGACCACCGCGCACCACACCCGGAATCTGCGCTCCCTGTTTTTTCAGCGTATCGCCGTAATTCTGCTGGGTGAATAGCACATCAGTATAGAAGAAGGTAAAACCAACCACCATCAGGAAGTAAAGTACCGGATAAAACCAATTTCCGCTGCTGAAAAGCTGCTGCACCTGATAGGCGAATCCTGTCGTCACTCCGGGTTTGATAAAGTAGCTGGCCACGAGCGCCGGGAATGACAGCAGCGTCTGCGCGAAGATCAGTGGGATCATGCCGGCCATGTTCACCATCAATGGCAGGTTGCTGCGAACGGGCATCGATTGGCGGTTGCCAATGCGGCGCCCGGGGAACAACACAGGAACATTGCGGCGGCCCTGCTGGACGTAAACGATCGCAAAGATCGTCAGACCCAGGATGAGCA
>DNOU01000172.1:8383-14311 GCA_003501835.1 Anaerolineaceae bacterium
TCCGAGATCAACTGCCCCAGCCAGATGCCGAACATCGTTCCTGCGACCATGGAGACGAGCAGGGTGAGCGTGGGAATTAATGATTCACCGGTAAAACCAAAGGGTGTGGTTAACACGTTGTGTGAAGGCACCATCTGGTTGAACAGGTTCACCTGACCAATGGCTGAAAGAAGAGCCATGGGGATGGTGAGGATCATGGTCCATTTTTCCATCCAGGTTCTACCCTCACGAGGGTTGTCCTTGATCCGGCGTTCAAACGCGGGGATGATGGGTACCAGGAGCTGAATGATGATCTGTGCGGTGATGTAAGGGTAAACACCCATCGCCAGGATGGAGAAGTTGGAGATGGTACCACCGGAAAGCATATCCAGAAGAGAGAAAAGTGAAGCTCCCGCCCCTGTGCCTTCAGCAATGGTCTTGACAACATCCCGTTGGATGCCGGGAACAGGGATATTTGCTGCGAGGCGGTAGATGACCAAAAGAAGTACAGTAATTAGCAGCTTCTTTCGAATATCTTCCGACTTCCACAAATAACGCCAGGCTGATCGCTTCATGAGTGATACTCCTTAAGAAGGTGGTTGCTAAGCAATCAATTCGATTTTCCCACCAGCGGCTTCGATTTTTGCTCTGGCGGACTTGGAGACACGCTGTACCTGAACAGTCAACGGAACACTCACTTCGCCCTTGCCGAGAATCACAATTGGATTTCCCGGCTTGTGCAGAAGGTTTGCTTCAGCCAGTGTCGCTGGAGAAACCACACTGCCAGCCTGGAAGCGTGCAAGCTGCTCGAGGTTCAGTTCGTTGTAGGATACCTGAGTGGGAGGGGTGAACCCTTCACCGCGAATGAATGGCAGGCGGCGGAAGAAGGGTAGGTTCCCGCCCTGGCGGTACAGGTGACCACCCGATCCGGCGCGTGCACCCAGACCCTTGGTACCGCGGCCAGCAGTCTTGCCCTGACCAGCTGAGGGTCCATGCCCCTTGCGCTTTCCAACTTTTTTTTCGCCAATATTCGGCATGAGTTCGTTGAGTTTCATCGCTATTCCTGCTCTTCCACTTTTACAAGATGATTTACTTTTCTGAGCATGCCGCGGATGGCGGCGTTATCTTCATGCTCAACAGTCTGGCTCATCCTTTTGAATCCCAGCGCCTTCAGAGTACCCTTGTGTTTTTCAGAGTACCCAATTGCGCTCTTCACCAGGGTGATACGCAACATTTTCTTCTGCACTTTCTTAGCCATTCTTCCTCCGTTCCCAGTATGGAATCAGGTCTTTCACTGGTTTTCCACGCCGGGCGGCTTCCACTTCTGGCGACTTCAGCGATTCCAGTGCTTCGAACGTGGCTTTGACCACATTCAAAACGTTGGCACTGCCCAAAGATTTGGTCAGAATGTCGTGAACTCCTGCAGCTTCGAGAACTGAACGCACACCCCCGCCTGCGATAACACCGGTACCGGCAGAGGCAGGTTTCAAGAGCACCACGGCTCCAGCTGTCCGGCCCGTTACCTCATGCGGGATGGTGGTTTCGGTGAGTGCAATCTGTTTCATGTTCTTGTGAGCGTGCTCGGTGGCTTTGCGCATGGCATCAGGAACTGCATTGGCTTTGCCAATCCCCAGGCCGATTTTGCCATGATTATCGCCAGCGACGATCGTCACACGAAACTGAAAGCGGCGTCCGCCTTTGACCACTTTTGCCACACGGGCAATTTCAATGACCCGCTCGTCGTATGCTTGTTCTGAAGTTTGAAAATCCATCATTTCCATAATAAGGCCCTCACTATTTTCGATTGCCTAGAAATTCAAGCCGGCTTTTCGGGCTGCATCTGCCAGGGCTTTAACACGTCCGCTGAATCGGAAACCGCCGCGGTCAAACACCACCTGGTCAATTCCCTTTCCCCTGGCGCGTTGAGCCACCAGCTCGCCCACCAGGGCTGCCTGCTCAACCTTCTTCAGGCCTTCTACTTTGCCACGCAGTTCGTGGTCAATGGTGGAAGCTGCAGTTAATGTAACTCCCTGTTCATCATCGATGACCTGGGCGTAAATCTCTGCCAGGCTGCGGAACACTGCCAGGCGAGGCTTGGCTGAAGTACCGCTGATCGTCTTGCGAACGCGGTTGTGCCTGCGTATTCTTGCTTCGGAGCGATTATTCTTAGCCATATGCCTTCACCTACTTCTTTCCACCAGCGCCCTTACCCTTACCCGCTTTACCAGCTTTACGGCGGATCTTCTCGCCCTGGTAGCGAATACCCTTGCCCAGGTAAGGTTCCGGCGGTCGGATCTTGCGAATATCCGCGGCCAGCTGACCGACAACTTCGTTATCATAACCATTGACCTTCACCACACGAGTCTTGCTGTCAATTTCAAAATTGACTCCCGCCGGCGGATCAATGATCACAGGATGGCTGTAACCAACGTACAATGCCAGCTTTGGACCATCCATTTCAACTCGATACCCTACTCCGTCCACTTCCAGGGTCTTGGTGAATCCGGTGGAAACACCAGTGACCATGTTATAGATCAAAGCGCGGGTGGTTCCATGCAGTGCGCGTACAGTGGCTTCTTCTGAGCTGCGGGTGACGAGAATTTGCCCGTTTTCAAGGGCAATTCCCAACTTGGGCGAGAAGAGCCGGCGCATTTCACCTTTGGGACCTTTTACATGGACCTCAGAGCCTTTGATATCAACCTGCACAGACCCTGGAACGGTCACTGGTAACCGACCTATACGAGACACGTTTCAATCCTCCTTTATCCCGTTGTTACCAGACCTTGCAAAGTAGTTCACCGCCGATTCCCAGCTGGCGAGCACGTTGCCCGGTCATCACACCTTTGGGAGTGGACAGAATGGCAATGCCCATTCCAGCCAAAACCCACGGGATATCTGATTTTTGCGTGTAAACTCTCCGTCCAGGACGGCTGATTCGCTCAAGCCCGGTGATGACTGGAGTGCGCTGACGACGTTCGCCAACATACTTGAGTTTGATACGCAAAGTTTTGAGATAAGGCTTTTCGCCTTCCACCACTTCATACCCGTCAATGAAGCCCTCTTCCTTAAGAATTCGGGCAATCTCTTCTTTGATGATCGAATGAGGCATCGCCACAACCGCAAGGTTTGACATAGCGCCATTGCGAACACGGGTCAACATATCTGCAATTGGATCATTAACACTCATGTTACCTACCTCCGACCTGGCGCTTACCAGGATGACTTGGTGACGCCGGGAATCTGACCTTCGAGAGCAAGCTCACGGAAGCAAATGCGGCACAATCCAAAGCGGCGCATATATCCACGCGGACGACCACAGCGTTTGCAGCGGTTGCGAACCTGAATTGCATACTTTCGCCGTTCTTCACGATATTCCATGCATTTCTTTGCCATACTAATCCTTCCTGAAAGGCATGCCAAGCATCTGCAACAAGGCTGCAGCTTGATCGTCCGTGGGTGCGGTCGTGACAATGGTAATTTCCATACCGCGGACTTTGTCGACTTTGTCGTACTCAATTTCAGGGAAGATGATCTGTTCCCGTAAACCGAGTGTGTAATTGCCGCGGCCGTCAAATGATTCCGCCGAGACACCACGGAAATCGCGCACGCGGGGTAAAACAATGTTCATCAACCGGTCAAGGAAAGCCCACATCTTGTCGCCGCGCAGGGTGACAGAGGTGCCAATTGCTCTTCCCTCGCGAAGTTTGAAGTTCGCGATGCTTTTGCGAGCCTTGGTGACCACGGGTTTCTGTCCGGTAATGGCCGTCAGGTCAACAACTGCCGCATCCAATGCCTTGGGATTGTCAATGGCTTCTCCCAGCCCAATGTTGACTACCACTTTCTTGATGCGCGGAATCTGCATGACATTATCCACACCCAGCGCCTTCTCCAAAGCGGGAGTAACCTCATTTTGATAACGTTCTCTTAGAATATTCATCATCTACTCCACGGCCTATTCATCAATCAGAGCGCCGCACTGCTTGCAGACCCGCTTGGTGATATCGCCTTCCCGGACAAGACCCACGCGGGTGAGCTTGTTGCATTTCTTGCAGACCATCATCACGTTTGAAATGCTGATGGGGGCTTCAAAACGCACCTTGCCAGGATTCACCGTGCGACCCTGTGATTGAACCTGCCGCTGGTGCTTGGTGCGCATGTTAATGCCCTGCACCACCACACGACCTTCTTCCGGCAGCACTTTGATCACTTCGCCGCGTTTTCCTTTATCCTCAGCGTTGCCGCTGACGACTTCCACCTGATCATTCTTGCGAATTTTGACTTTCATCTGATCTCTCCTACACTCTGGCCTAGATGACTTCGGGGGCCAGCGAGATGATCTTCATGAAACCCTTCTCGCGCAGCTCACGGGCAACCGGACCAAAGATGCGGGTTCCCTTGGGGTTCTGGGTGTCGGCATCCAGGATGACTGCCGCATTGTCATCAAATCGGATGGTGGAGCCATCTTCACGGCGCCATTCCTTGGCAGTCCGAACGATCACAGCCTTCACCACTTCACTCTTTTTGACGGAACCCTGGGGTGCCGCTGATTTGACAGTGGCCACAATCACATCCCCCACACCGCCATACTTGCGGGTGGAGCCGCCCACCACGTGTATGACGAGCAGTTCACGCGCGCCGGTGTTATCGGCAACTTTCAGTCGGGTTTCCTGCTGAATCATACTTGTGCCTCCTCAACCACGTCAAAGGGCTTGCCTTCGCGTTTGAGGATGGTTTCAACAACCCAGGTCACTTCGCGCGAGAACGGTGCAGATTCGACGACCCGCACTTCATCTCCAATCTGGCAACCCAGTTCGTCGTGAGCCTTCACTTTGTGTGAGGCATGCACCACTTTGTGATAGAAGGGGTGGCGATAAGTCCGTTCCACTTTTACCACAACGGTTTTCATCATCCGGTTGCTGGTAACCACACCAGTCATACGACGTCGTTCGTTCATTTTTCACCTTCCGGTTTGATGCCCAGCTCGCGTTCACGAAGAATTGTCTCGTAGATCGCAATCTGCCGGCGGACTGCTTTCAGACGGCTGGTGTCGGTCTGTTGACCGGTGACGATCTGGAACCGGAGGTTCATCAGTTCGTTGCGGGTATCCGACAACTTGGTCTTCAATTCCTCAATAGCCATCAAGCGTAATTCTGCCGTTTTCATTCTTGTTCTCCTGCGGTCTCATGGCGAACCAGGACCTTGGTCTTGATTGAGAACTTGTAGGCAGCCTGGGTCAAGGCGTCAATCGCCTCATCGTGATCCAACCCACTGATCTCATAGATGATTCTTCCAGGTTTCACCACAGCCACATAGTACTCCACGGCACCTTTTCCTTTACCCATACGGGTTTCGGGTGGGCGATGGGTGTAAGGTTTGTCGGGGAAGATCCGAATCCATACTTTTCCATGGCGTTTCATTGAGCGAACGATGGTCCGGCGGGCGGCTTCGATCTGGCGGGCAGTGACCCAACCTGGCTCCAATGCCATCAGGGCATATTCGCCATAGATCATATCTGCGCCTCGCAGAGCCTTTCCTCGCATGCGTCCGCGCTGTTGCTTACGCCATTTGACACGTTTTGGCATCAACATAGCAGCTACCTCTTTCGTTTCACACCCGGGTTGTTACCCAGGGTAAAGTCTACTCGCTAACGTACACACCTTCGGTGGACTCCACTTTCTCTTCCACCCCGGGCAAAACCTCACCCTTGTAAATCCAAACCTTCACACCAATCCGACCATAGGTGGTCAGAGCTTCTGCGCGGGAAAAATCGATATCTGCACGCAAGGTTTGGAGGGGAACGCGACCGTCACGCATCCAGACCAGACGAGCCATTTCAGCACCGCTCAAGCGACCAGAGACGGAAACCTTGATTCCCTGTGCTCCCTGGCGCATGGCCTGCTGCAGTGCCCGTTTCATGGCACGGCGGTAGCTCACGCGGCGTTCAATCTG
>DNOU01000172.1:14377-15136 GCA_003501835.1 Anaerolineaceae bacterium
CCGGGGAAACGTTCGATTTCGACGGTGGAAATACCAGCTTTGTCAGCGCTCTTGTGAACGAGTTGCCGGATCATTAAATCCTGGTGCAATTGATCGCGGTATTCCAGACCCTCGGCGAACCAACGACCTTCCCAGGGCTGGTTGATGCCAAGACGAAAACCTATCGGATGAACTTTACGACCCATAATTTCTCCTGGTGTCTTTTTCAATCGCGGAGAGGGGTTGGACCCTGTTTCCGCATTTGAATTTATTCTTTCTCTCGCAGCACAACCGTGATGTGAGAAGAGCGGCGCAGTACCGGCTTGAAACGACCGCGTGCGCCAAATTTGCGCCACTTGCGTGTGGGCGCTTCATCAGCTGTGATTTTGTACACCACTAGGTTATCGCGGCTCACGCCGAAATTCTCCTCTGCATTGGCCATCGCTGATTCCAATAACCGACCCACATGATAGGCGGCGATTTTATTGGTGAACTTCAGGGTGGACACTGCTTCCACAGCCGGTTTGCCACGAACAAGATCGATAACCAGGCGGGCTTTTTGAGCCGAAACACCACAATTGGTGAGCACAGCACGAATATCGGTAGCCATGGTCATTTCGCTCCCGTGGATTTCTCTGAAACATGACCGCGGAAGTGACGGGTGGGCGCAAATTCACCCAGGCGATGTCCGACCATGTTTTCGGTGACATAAATGGGCACATGACGGCGGCCGTCATGTACGGCAATGGTATGCCCAACCATTTGCGGGAAGATGGTGCT
>DNOU01000226.1:0-1778 GCA_003501835.1 Anaerolineaceae bacterium
TGCACCGGTCAGACTGCATTTCCATCTGCCTCCGCCGTTTCCGTACCAGGCACTTCACCTGCAGTTTCAGTCACAGCAACACAGGTTCTGCCCGGTCTCACCCCCAGCGCTGAGACTCGTCCACTCCCCACCGTCACCTTTGAAAAGGGACCCTATCTGGTTCCGGGCAGTGATCCAGCCAGCATAAGCATCCTCTGGCAGTCAAAAGATGCTGCTGCCTACTGGGTGGAAGCCGGGACGGATTCAACCTATGCCCTGGGGAGGGTTGCCCCATCCTCAGTCACCTCCGACGGACTGGCGAAAGCGACGGTAAGCAACCTGCAGCCGGGGACTCATTATCTCTACCGTGTCACCAATGGCAAATCACAGGCTCCGGGATCGTTCAATACCCCATCCGGCAGCGTGGATTCCCTCACTTTCTGGGTATACGGGGATTCAAGGAGCGGACAGGCGACCCTAAACACCATCAACGGTGACATTCTATCCAGCATCCAAACCACCCCTGCTGATCAAACCTTTGTGCTCTTTTCCGGCGATATCATGGACCTGGCAAATGAGGGAAACTTGCAAGCAGACCAGTTCGACCCCCGATATACTTCCACCCGCCAGATGATGAGTGAATTGCAGATGATCAATACCATGGGCAACCATGACGGTACAAAGATCTTCATCAAATATTTCCCTTACCCGTTTGCCGGAAAATTTTACTGGTCCTTCGATTATGGACCCGCTCACGTGGCGGTGGTCGATCAATACGCAGATACCTCGCCAGCCTCTGCACAATGGCAGTGGCTTGAGAAGGACCTCTCCACAAGCACCCAACCCTGGAAGTTTATCCTGCTGCATGAGCCGGGATGGTCCGCTGGTCCACACCCCAATAACGAGGGGGTACAGAAGATCATCCAAAACATTGCTTATCATCAGCATGTCGCTGTGATTTTTGCAGGTCACAATCATTACTATGCCCGCGCCGAGGTGGATGGTGTGGTGCACATCACCACGGGTGGAGGGGGAGCTCCGCTGTATGACCCACTTCCTGGCGAACCAAATGTCATTCTTGCCAAAAAGGAATTCCATTACCTCAAGGTGCAAATCTCGGGTAATCAGTTGACGGCGACTGCCTATATGCCGGATAATCAGATTATCGATCAGTTCACGATCCAACAGTAATGCGAGCATTTTTTCGGGAGGTGCAGCATGGAACGACCCGCTTCTGATGTCGATTTGCTCCAGCGGTACCGCGCTGGAACGGATTTGTTGAAAGCTGCCCTGGCAGGCCTGTCCGACCAGCAGCTCGATCTTTCTCTTGAGCCGGGTTCCTGGAGCATTCGCCAGATGGTGCATCACCTGGCAGATGATGGCGATGTGTATTCCTTTGTGATCAAACGCGCCATTGCCTCCCCGGGAACTCCGACGCGTTTTGAGGGCTTCCCGGGCAATGAACCCTGGGGCTGCGCGCTCTGCACCTCCACCCGCAGGATCGATTCCGCCCTGAGGTTGTTTGAAGCCCACCGCGAAAGTGTGGCTGATCTGCTCGAAGCTATCCCAGATGCATTGAAGAAGGAAGCCATTTTCATTGGGGATGACGGCAAGGAGGTGCCTTTTCCCCTTGATCGCATCCTTCTCATGCTGATCGACCATCTCGACGAGCATCTTAAATCCATCCGCGATATTCGAACCCGGCATGGCTTGAACTGAAAGGAATTTCCGATGAATGAAACCCTGCAGGTCATTGCCAACCGGCGCTCAGTACGCAACTACGCCGATACGCCGCTGAC
>DNOU01000226.1:1787-5697 GCA_003501835.1 Anaerolineaceae bacterium
TGCTGCTCTTTGCTGCGGATTATCAACGCCTTTATGACATGTTCCTGATGAGCGGCTCGGAGGAAAAGGCTCGTGAGCGCGGTATCACGCCCCGTCCGCCACAGGAAGGCGACCTGCTGCTGGCCTGCTGCGATACACTCCTTGCTGCCCAGAATGCGGTGATCGCTGCCGAATCAATGGGCATCGGTTCCTGCTACATTGGCGATATCCTCGAGCAGTACGAGACCCACCGCCAGCTGCTCGATCTACCGCAATACGTGATCCCCCTCACCCTGGTCTGCTTTGGACGCCCGGCAGTGGCGAAGGAGGAAAAACGCCTCACACCGCGTTATGATGCACAGTTCATCGTCTCCAGAAACCGCTACCACCGCCTCACGCGCCCACAGGTGGAGGAGATGATGCAACCCGCTGTGGAAAAGGCATTCCCGGGTGAATCTCATGCCGGGCACGTGGATGAGTTGATCCAGAGGGTGTATTTACGCAAATTTGTCTCTGATTTTTCGGTGGAAATGACCCGTTCGGTGCGGGAAATGCTGAAGAACTGGCAGAAATAAGCTACGGCGTTACTTGTGCTGGTAATACACCTGGTAGAGATCATCCGAGATGAAGATTTTGCCGAAATCATTTTGGTAAAGCAGCTTAAATCCCTTAACCCTTGACTGGTCGGCATCCCGGTAGAACTGCTGGCTTTGGGAAAATTCGGCTGCATCGATCCCCACGGCATTTGGATTCAAGTAATCTCGAATAGTTTGCTGCATCAGGATCAGCACGTCGTATTGATTGTCCTGGACCCTGGGGTAATTCAGCAGATCATAGTTGATATCCACTGTCCATGATCCTTTGGCAGGAAGATAAACGCGGGAATCCATTTCAATCTTCAGTGGAAGGTTCTGGACTGGATTAAGCGAATCGTCAATGGAATCGTAAAAAAGAATTGCCGGGTCGTTTATGCCGCGATGCAGTTTTTCTCGGTAGATGCCTTTGTCCGCGGCGACAAACAATCCAACCTGAATTGCCAGGAGCAGCATCAAGGCAAGCTGCACCCAATTTTTGACGGGTAGTTTGTGACCCGAACTGACTTTTTCAGGCAGGATCAATGCCAGGCATGAGATCATGGGTAGGGCGACTGGCATCCAGTATTGAAATTTCATGTGGGTCAAGAAAAAGGTGGTCACGCTCAACGGAATGAACCAGGTCAGGATCAAAGCGTAGGTGAGCTTTCTTGACCCGCGGAATACCCCCCAGAGCATGCAGCCGATGCCCACAAGCAGGAATACAAGCTCACCATAATACTGATGCACAATTGGCCAGGCGGCTGCCAATCCTTTTGCATAGACAATCCCGTAACCACTCGCAATGGCTTCCCGCTGCACCTTCATGGTAGTGATGAATTCAGTTCGTGCCCACTGAGAAAGCAAAAACGGGCTGGCAACAAAATAAGTTGCCGCCATCACCAGTAAAAAAACCAAGCCCATCTTGAATGCCTTCCAAAGATTGATCCTCTTTTGGATCAACCCAAGCGCGAGAACCAGTGCAATCGACAGGAAGAAATACACACCGATCAACTTGGTTGCAGTTGCCAATCCGCAGGTCACCGCGGCAAGTATGAAATTGCCCCCAAATCTGAGCCGGTCGCGAACGAGGAAGAAAAGGGTTAATGTCACAAAAAGAGTTGCCAAACCATCGGGGTGCCACCAAAGGTTGTTTTGGATCACCGCCGGAACTGCTGCCAGAACGCCAAAGATCAAAAAAGAGCGGTAGGTGCGGAATTCATCCTGCAGGTAAACAAGGATGAGCAACGCTGCCAGAAGCGGAAGCACACTGACCATTTGGCGCAGGACCACCATTACGAGTGTGGTATTTTCAAGCAGACCAAGCCATTGCAGTGGCAGGATCACCAAGGCGGAATACGCGAAATAGACAAAACCGTAGGGATAATAATCGTAAAAAATGAAGTTCTTGAGCGTTTGCGCAAGGGATTCACCCGGCTTGATCATGTGAAACAGAAACGGGAGGGGGCTGGCTTCGTCCGGTTCGAAAACCTGGACCATGGCGGGGTTTTGCGACGCTTTGAGGTTGGGGAATATGAATAAAATGAAAAACGCCGCTGCAATGACCAGCAGCCACCGGAAATTTCGCTTTTGCATCTTATCCATATTTCCTCATTTGCTTTTTCCCTGGGCAGGGTTTACTCGACGCTTCGGGTGGTACCAAACCTGGTTGGATATCACTTCTAGCTCTTAGAGGGCGGGTAGCGGTAGACGATCGCCAGACCGCCTTCTGCTGTTTCCCGGTACACATGCGGCAGGTCGCGTCCGGTTTGCCGCATCACTCCCACCACCTCATCGAAAGAGATGCGGTGGCTGCCATCAGAATACAGGGCAAATGTTGCGCAATCGAGGGCACGGGTGGCGGCAAAGGCGTTGCGTTCAATGCAGGGGATCTGCACCAACCCGTTGACGGGATCACAGGTGAGCCCCAGATGGTGCTCCAGCCCCATTTCTGCAGCATACTCAATCTGCCGGATCGAGCCGCCCATCAACTGCGTGGCTGCGGCAGCCGCCATGGCACATGCTGAACCAATCTCACCCTGGCAACCCACTTCAGCCCCTGAAATGGAGACGTTGAATTTGATCAGGTTGCCAATCAGCCCCGCTGTGGCCAATGCGTGAAGCAGATCGCTTTCCGGCAGATTCAGCGTCTCTTCAATGTGCCTCATCACCGCCGGAAGTACCCCCGCCGAACCGCAGGTGGGGGCGGTAGCGATCACCGAACCCACCGCGTTTTCTTCAGCCACTGCCAGCGCATAGGCAGGCAGGAATCCCTCATTCTTCAGCCTGCCGCCCTGCACCTGGATATTGCGGTAAATGGTACGCGCATGCCTTGCCAGTCCCAGTCCACCCGGCAGCACCCCCTCCGCCTTCAGACCGCGGTCGATGGATTCGTGCATCACGCGGTTGACTTCCGCCAGGTGATCCCAGATCTCCGCGCCTTCCACATCCTGCACATGCTCCCAAAAGGTGATCCCCTGTTGAGTGCAGCTGCGCAGAAGTTCTTGCATGGAGCGCAGCGGATAGATCGAATTTCGCAGCCCCTGTTCCCCTTCCCCCAGGATGGCTCCGCCGCCGACACTGTACACCCGCCAGGATGCCTGCGGTCTGTCGTCAGTGGAATACGATTCAAAAAGCATCCCGTTGGGGTGCATGGGTAATTCTTCGTCCTGCCTCCAGATAAATTCGACCGGGACAGGGGCCAGTGCCCTGCGGATCGCCACATCAGTCAGGTGACCTCTGCCCGTTGCAGCCAGACTTCCGTAGAGCGTTACGCGTACATGGTCTGCTCCCGGGTGTTCACGCTGGAAGCGCTCAGCCGCTTTCATCGGCCCCATGGTGTGGCTGGAAGAGGGTCCGTTTCCCATCCTGAAGATCTCTTTGATCGATTCCATGATTCACCTGTAACCAGCTGTCTACAACGCATTTTTACCCCGGCGCAACGGCTTACCCTCATGATACCCGGGTGACGTGGGTCAAGCCTTAAATCTTCTTGATCACTTTCTTCAGGTGACGGAATCCCTGTCCGTCCCTGCCTGACCGCGAGAGTTCTATCGCCCAGAGTTGTGGTGGAATGGCGCTCAGGATCGTGCCCAGGAAGGGATCAAAACCCACCGGTTCGGGAGGATTCTCGCGGATACGGCGTGTCATGCCGTCGATGACCAGCAGCACATTCACCCCGTATTCGTCCAGCTCGTTCGCCAGATCAAGTTCTGAATCCAACCCGGCAGTGGAGTTGGCAAAAATGACCACGCCCATCCCGGGTTCTGAAAGCTCGATAAAGCCATGTCTAAATCCTCCCAGGGAAATGAACTGCACGTGTCTCTTGCCCCACTCTGCCATGACCATGGCACCCTGCC
>DNOU01000226.1:5745-9162 GCA_003501835.1 Anaerolineaceae bacterium
TCTTCCTCGGTACCATCCCAGGTGTTGCTTATCCGACGGCCGACCAACCACATCAGTGACAGCGTATTCAGGTAGGTCTTGCTGGCAATGAGCGTCTCTTCGCCGGCGTGCAACGGCAGCACGGTGGTGGCTGAAAGTGCCAGCGTGCTTTGCTCATCATTGGTTACCCCCAGCAGCGGACCCTGTTCGATGCGGCGCAGAAAATACGGCACTTCGGCGCTCTCGCCAGATTGCGAGATGTAGATGAGCGGCGAATAGGTATTCAACAGCGCAGGTACAGGTGTGAGCAGATCGGTGGTCTCGAATGACGCCGCCGGAATGCCTGCCTGTTGACATTGCATTGCCGCGATGGCGGCAGCATGGTAGGACGCCCCCATACCGGTGAAAAGCGGCTTTGAATCCACAGCGATCTTTTCAAGCAAACCCCTGCCGTCGCCGTGAAGGTAATATTTGAGCAGCGATTTCATTGCTGCAGGCTGTTGTGAGATTTCCTCTTCGATTTTGTCCATGCTGTCCTCAAATTGATTTCGCCTGATGGTCCGGGAATGAACTCACTCATGTAATTTAAAGAATTATTTCTACCATTTATTATACCTGAAAATGACATCTAACCTGGAGACCCGAAAAATCAAGGCTATAATCGAGTCAACAGAGAGAGGTACTGGTGCTTACGGTAAAAAAAACTCCAGTGGGCATTATATACCTCCCGATGGAGAAAACATGATGATGCTTCCAGCAGAGTTCACTGATAACCCCGTGTGGCTGCCAGTTCTCGAAACCCCCAGACTGGTGATCCGCCCATTCCTGCTGCAGGACCTGGCAGATGCCTACCGCATCCTGGATGTGGAGACCGCGCAGGAACCGCGTACCCTGGCTGAACGCGAAACCTGGCTGCGCTGGACGATTGCCGGCTACACCGAGTATGCCCGCCTGCTGCAATTCCCCTATGGCGACCGGGCGGTCATCCTGCGCGAGAGCGGCGACCTGGTGGGTATCNNCCGCAGCCATCAACGGCAGAAGTGGGGTTGTTCTGGGCGGTCACGCCGCTGCATCAACAGCGGGGCATTGCCAGCGAAGCGGCTTCTGCCCTGGTTGGGTATGCTTTCAGTCATTTTCACCTGCGCAGGCTGATTGCCACAACCGCCCATGACAATGCGGCATCCATTGGCGTAATGCGCAAGCTGGGCATGCGGATCGAGCGCAATCCCTTTGAAGAACCAACCTGGCTGCAGGTGGTGGGTATCCTGGAAAACACTGATAAAAATCCGACAGAAAAGGGGTAGAATCCTTGACAGAGGAATATGAATAATGGAAGAACAGGCTAACCCCCAAATTGAGTATCCCATCCATTTCCCGCTGAAAGTCATTGGCGTGGACGAGGATGATTTTGAAACCTTCGTCATCGAAATTGTCCGCAGGCACGTGCCTGATTTATTGGAAGAAAATATTGTCAGCCACTTCTCAAATCAAAGCAAATATCGTTCTGTCTCGATGGAATTCATCGCAGGCAGCCGCGAGCAGGTGGATGCGCTTTACGCCGAGCTTGGCTCCCATCCCAGGGTGCTGATGATCCTGTAGAATTTTCGGTAGAAAAAAGCTGCGGATGTCCGCAGCTTTTTTGTCAGAGTTTCTAAGCGGGCAAATCATTATGAAGATTTGGTCAGGGCGCAGACACTCAAAAATTCAGAGCGCAGGTTGGGATCCGTGGCATATACGCCGCGAAAGACCGTGGTGCGTGTGGCAGGTGAAATTTCGCGCACTCCGCGCATTTCAACGCACATGTGCTTGGCGCGCAGCAGCACAGCCACTCCTGAAGGGTCCAGCATGGTCTCAAGGGTATCTGCAATCTGTACACCAATACGCTCCTGAACCGCAAACCGGCGGGTGTACAACCTTACCATCCGCGTGAGTTTGGAGATGCCCAGGATCCTTTCTTTGGCGATATATCCGATATACGCCTCCCCGTAGAAGGGAAAAACATGATGCTCACAGAGTGCATGGAAGTGGATGGGGCCTTCAATCACCTGGTTCAACAGGCAATCGGGTTCACCGCGGCATTCAGTGGGAAACGCCTTGATCAGCTTGGGGTCACCATCATATCCATTGGTGGATTCGAACAAGGCATCCAGGAAGCGGCGTGGAGTATCGCTGGTGGAAGGGGTGTTCAGGTCCATCCCATATGCGCTAAGAATTTCCGCCATGTACCCTTCGAATTTCTTCTTCTGATTATCAGTGATGGTCCTTGATTTTAATTGCATTAATTCATCCATATCAAAATCATCAGGCGAAAGGGATGTAACCATGAAAGCACCTCTTTTCAAAAGAGCGGATTGTGGTTGATAAACCTTCCCGTAATTATAAGCGATTCAACAGGGCAGTACATCCACAGCTGACAATTGGTGGCAACCTTTGAAGAAGATTGATGTATGCTTAAGATGATGTACAGTCACGAAAGGTTCTCCAGGAGGTTTCCATGCGAATCCTATTTATAGGCGGTACGGGCACCATCAGTTCAGCCTGCTCAGAACTGGCGATCAAACGTGGATATCATCTGACGCTGCTTAACCGGGGCAAATCCGTACTCACACCCCCTTCGGAAGCCCACATACTGCAAGCAGATATCCGCGATATCGAAGGCACCCGCGCCGTGCTTGGAAATTATACGTTTGATGTGGTGGTGGATTGGGTGGCTTACACCCCCGATCATGTTCGGGTTGACCTTGACCTCTTCCGCGGCCGCATGGGGCAGTACGTGTTCATCAGTTCAGCCAGCGCTTATCAAACCCCGCCCTCCAACCTGCCCATCCGTGAATCCACACTGCTCGACAACCCGATCTGGGATTATTCGCGCAACAAGATCGCCTGCGAAGAATTGCTGGTGAATGCCTACCGGGTGCAAAAGGTACCCTTCACGATTGTGCGTCCTTCGCATACCTATGACCGCTCTTCTGTTCCCGTTCAGGGCGGCTACACCGTCATCGACCGCATGCTGAAACACCAGCAGGTCATCGTTCCCGGAGATGGCACCTCCATCTGGACGCTGACCCACAATGCCGACTTTGCGAAAGGCTTTATCGGACTACTGGGAAATTCACACGCCATTGGTGAAGCCTTTCACATCACCTCGGATGAATGGCTCACCTGGAACCAGATCTATCAGACCCTGGCACAGGCTGCCGGAGTGGAACCCCGCCTGGTGCACATTCCATCTGACCTGGTCGCCGCCTACGACCCGGACATCGGAGCCAGCCTGCTGGGAGACAAATCACACAGCGCCATCTTCGACAACAGCAAGATCAAGCAGGTGGTGCCTGATTTTTGCGCGTCCATCCCCTTCTCGCGAGGAGCCGAGGAAATCATTGCCTGGCACCGTGAAGATCCCTCCCGCCAGGGAATCAACCCCGGATTCAATGCACT
>DNOU01000106.1:0-2516 GCA_003501835.1 Anaerolineaceae bacterium
GCCAGCCGAAGGGTAAACCCGGGCAAGGGGAACCAGAAAGGTCGGTGGATGACCCTTGCAAGTGTCCGGCCGAATACCGCATTGGTCACCGGGTTGGGAGAAGTCAGATTGTAAACTCCTGAGCATTGTGAATTCTCAAGGAGAAAGCGTATTGCTTTAGCCTCATCCTTAAGATGCACCCAGGAGATCCACTGGTGACCATTCCCAATCGGTCCGCCCACAAAAAGCTTGAAAGGCAACGTCATTTGCGGCAATATTCCCTGGCGCCTGGAAAACACCACCCCTGAGCGGATGACCACTCTCCGGGTTCCTCTCGCAATCACTGCCTGGGTGGATGCCTCCCATTCGCGGCATAGATTTGCCAGCTGGTCATTACCCGGTTTTGATCCCTCATCCAGCGGGAGATCGCTATTGCCGTAAAACCCCACTGCACTTGCCTGGACAAGCACGCCGGGAGGATTTTTCATCATACCCCAGGCATCGGTTATCGCCTTCCCGGGGACCATCCGGCTTTGCCGGATCACCGCTAACCGCTTCTTTGTCCAGCGTTTCGCCCCGATGCTTTCACCCGCCAGGTTGACCAAGGCATCGAAATTCTCCAGAATGGCAGCGAGAACTGAGGCATTTTCGCCATCCCATTTCTGAATCTCAACGCCCGCCGGCGTCTCACCAGTAACCGTGCGGCGGCTGAGAATGGTCGGCTGGTGGGAGTTGTTCTGCAATTCCCGGACAAGCGCCTGTCCAATCATTCCCCTTCCACCGATAATGGCTACGCGCATATCGAAACCCTACCTTTCCGGTGAACGACAAGTTTCATTGATGCCGCCGAACCGCTTCCCGCTTTCCAATGACCGCTCGACTTGATCGGCGTTGCCATTGGTGGAAGAGTTCTTTTTTATCCGGCATCCATGCAATCAATCGAGCAAGACCATCCAATCGCGGGCCATTTCAACCCTGCCGCTAAAAGATCTGGCCGCATCCGAGATCTGCTTCTCTTCTGGAACCGCAGGATCATAATGGATCAAGATCAGGCGTTTGACGCCCGCTTCTGCTGCCAGTTCGCCGGCCTGAAGAGGTGAAGTATGCCCCCTGGCATTCCCAGCCGCCTCCTGGATCAGAACATCGGCTCCGTGGGCGAGGCGGACCACGTTGTCACAGGGTTCGGTATCACTGGTATACACCACCGTATAGCGGCGTGCAGGAAATTCCATGCGCAATCCAACCGTTGGCACCAGGTGTTTGACCGGCATACTTGTGAGCTTGAGTTGGTCATCAGTAAGGACAGTGGTTTCTAAAGAATCCGACAGGGGGATGAACTCCACAGGGAACATTTCCTGCCAATTTTGCCAATCGAAAACATCCATCAACATGCGGATGTGATCCAGGGTGAACTCCAGGCCATGGATACGCAGCGGTTCATGCCTTTTTTGCAGCCACATGTCCATTAAGAGCAAGGGCAGGCTGCCCACATGATCGGAGTGAAAATGCGTGATCACCAGGTCTGTGACTGAATTGATCGAAATTCCTGCCCGGTCCAATTTGACAACCGGGTGATTTCCGCAATCGATCAGGATCACCCTTTTGGCGGTTTCCAAAAGCAGGTGCGTATTATCCTGGTTTGGATTGGGAATGGCGTATGCAGAACCCAAAATTGTGAGCCTTTCCATATTTCCTCCTTAAAGAAAATGGCTGCCCTCTCCATTATACGGCAGGCAGCCATCCATGCTTCAAAACCTTTCGGTAACATTATCTTTTGACTTGATATGAGAAACGCTTATCTATTCCTGGACTTGCGGTTCTTCGGCATTCTTTTTGCCAAGATGGCGAATGATCAGCATGGCAGTGGATGCTATTGCGATCACTGCCATCAGGGTTTGATTGATATTGATCCCGGCAATGGGTGAGTAGTCCACCCGGATAAACTCAAGGAAGAATCGACCGACCGGGTAAATGACGAGGTAGAGCAGGAAGATATCACCGGATTTGAGCCTTTTTCCGAATTTCCTATCGATCCAGATCAATACCCCCATGTTCATCAGGTTCCAAAGGAACTCATAGAAAAAGGTGGGGTGGTAATAAGCGACGTTTTCAAAACCCGGAAGCCTGTGGGCGGGATCAATATAGATTGCCCAGGGCAGGTTGGAAGGTAGTCCGTAAACTTCCTGGTTGACAAAGTTCCCCCAGCGTCCAATTCCCTGTGCCAGGGCCAATCCTGGTGCGATGATATCCACCCAGGTGCCAAAGCTCACCTTTTTCGCCCGAGTGTAAAAGTACAATGCCAGGGCGCCTCCCATGATGGCTCCAGGAATTCCGAGTCCGCCACGCCAGATAAAAAGGATGTCCAGTGGATGGATCCAATAAGGGTTCTTGCCATCGATCAACATCGATGCGGGGGGCGTGAAAACATGCCACAACCTGGCTCCGATGATCCCGGCAATCAATAACCAGGGAAGCATATCCCAAACCAGTTCCCCGTCCTGACCATGCCCTTTCGCCCGCCGGTTTGCGACAAAGGC
>DNOU01000106.1:2539-14284 GCA_003501835.1 Anaerolineaceae bacterium
TTCACGGAAGCTGCCTGCTTCTGAACATGCCAGAAGCGGCGGATGGCGGTAATATGGGTGAAGATTGCCAGGATCCACAAAGCCACAAGCGGTATGTTGAAGATCAGACACGGGATGAGCACCAACATTCTGCCCAACCGCGAAAAAACACCCACCTTGCTTTCAAAACCCAGTGATTCCGCCCTGGCTTTGACGTACGAAACCAGCACACTTCCAGCAGCTGCAACAAAGACAAGAATACAAGCGGTGACATTGCCAGTCTGCAAAAAATGAACCAGCAATCCTGCAAAAAGGATCAGCTCAGCATAGCGATCGATTACTGAATCCAGGAAGGCACCAAATGCCGAAGATGTTCCATTCAACCTGGCAAGTGCGCCGTCGAGTGCGTCCATCGGCGCACCGATCAGCAGCACCAGCCCACCTGCGGTAAGCTTGCCGTATGCAATCAATATCGCTGCTGCTATGTTGACAAACAACCCGATGATTGTGATACTGTTGGCTGTAAATCCAAGCCGCTTGAGAAATGCAGCCGCTGTATTCAATGGCTTTTGGAAAGTATCCCTCATCAATTGCTCCAGGGACCACTTTCGTGCATGCTTTGATGAACTTTCGTTTACCATTATTCTTCCTTTATTGGGCTAATGCTAACCGCTGTGGCAGAGACTGTCAAGAATCAAACTCATTCTCCTGGATCTCATCCAGGTCTTCGTCCCCATCGCCTTCGATCAATACCTCCCGGTCCTTTCCGCTTCCCAATCCAGGACCTACCACGCCCATATCCTCAAGCTCATCGATCAGCCTTGCTGCCCTCGGGTAGCCTATGCGTAAACGCCGCTGCAGGAGTGAAGCACTTGCCTTCCCTGCCTTCTTGACCACTTCTATCGCTTGTTCGACCAGTGCATCTGAATCCTCTTCAACAGGTTTTTCAATCATGGATTCCCATGGGGCTGGAGCAATTTCGCCATTTTTCATGAACGAATGCCAGTGTTCCATGATCTTCTCTACTTCCTGTTCCATGATCATGGCGCCCTGAGCACGCTGTAGTGTGCCCACTTCTGGATCCAGGAAGAGCATGTCCCCTTTTCCAAGCAGGGTTTCCGCCCCGTTCGCATCCAACACCACCCGGGAATCCACAGAAGAAGCTACAGTAAATGAGATGCGTGCCGGGAAATTGGCTTTAATCAAACCGGTGACCACGTCCGTGCTTGGTCGCTGCGTAGCCACCACCAGGTGTATCCCTGTGGCACGAGCCATTTGCGCCAGGCGCACAAGGCTGTGCTCGGTCTGCTCCGGAGCCGTCATCATCAAATCCGCGAGTTCATCGATCAAAAGAACAATACGGGGTAATGTGGGTTGTTTCTTTCGTTGCATCTTGCGGTTGTAATCATTGAGATCCCGGGCATGAACAGATTCGAGCATGCGATAGCGGGCGTCCATCTCCGCCTGTGCCCATCGCAGTACTGCCAGCATGCGTTCAAGTTCGGTCTCCACCTTGCCAAGCAGATGCGGCAGGCCATTAAATCTCACCAATTCCACCATCTTTGGATCAAGCATGACCATCTTCAGATCCTCAGGGGTGTTGTTCATGACCAGGCAGGCTGTAATCGCTGCGATGCAGACCGATTTACCTGAGCCTGTAGTTCCAGCAATCAAGAGATGAGGCATCCTGGCAAGATCTCCAACCACCCCCTCCCCCGACACGCTTCTTCCCAGTGCCAGGGCAAGGGGGGAGGCAAGGCGTCTGAATTCATCCGATTCGAGCAATCCCCGCATATGAACCACAGCGCTTTGCGAATTGGGCACCTCGATCCCCATGTAGGTTCTTCCAGGAACAGGTGCTTCAATTCTCAACCGCTCTGCAGATAGTGACAAAGCCAGATCTTTGGATAATGTGGAAATCTGTGACACCCGCACCTTTTGACGGATCGTGTTGCCGTCCGGTCCCTGGCGCTCAATAAAACCAGGCTCCAGTGCATACTGCGTGACCGTTGGACCCATCCGGTATCCGATGACCCTGGCGGGAATACCAAATTCGCTCAAGGTCTTCTCGATCGTCAGGGCATTCATGCGGATCATTTCATCATCAGGTTTGACATTTTGATCAGGCACCAGCAGGTTCAGGGGTGGTAGCCGGTCATCCCGCCACATCGCCTGGGGTTTGAGGTTCTCCACGCGCTGGGCATCACTGGCAATGGGTTTATGTAGCTCACGCCGGGCAATATCTGCCCGGGCTTCCTCAGCAGTGGGAATGGGGCGAGCTGTTGCAGCAGTCCAGTCATGTAAGCGCTGTGAGAGGATCCTGGAAATGCCCAAGCCCCAAACTAAAAACAGCAATCCGAGCAAGATCAGAAAAATGGTACCCAGGGGAGCTGGCAGAAAGGAAAACACAAATTGCGCCAAACCCCAGCCGATGACGCCGCCATCCAACCCGGCCAGGGACCGCTCCAGGGACATTCCTCCAAAAATGGAAACCAGGGAGATCAGACAAAAGAACAGCCCTTCAAGCGCAAGAATCTGCCCAAATGTGACTCCGATACTCTTACCTGCGATATGCCGAAAGCAAGCGATTCCCAACAATGCCAGGACGATAATGAAGGGATAGATCCCCCATCCAATACCTTGCTTGATCAATCCCACCATTGGGTTGATGATCACACCCTGGGTGAAACGAAAAGTCCCCAGAAAGATCAGTGCAGAAAGGAGGAGAAGCAGCGTTCCCAGGAGATCCCAGGCAAATTTGCGCACCTGCTGAATGACCTGGCTTCCTCCACTGGGAGGTCCGGAAAAAGGTTTCAGGTTCAACATTTTCATCCCTGAGGACGGGCGCTGAGGACCGGGGTGCGAGCTCATTCTAAGCTGACCAGACCCAATCCAAGGCGTCGTCGCTCCGCATCAATGTGCAAAATTCTAACGTTGATCTTTTGACCTGATGTGAACATTTTTTGCAAATTGGGATGGTCATTCGCTTTGGCGATGCATGAAATGTGGATCAAACCTTCTACCCCTTCACTTAATCTGGCAAACATGCCAAACTTCAAGATTGAGGTGATCTGTGCTTCAACCACATCACCAACGGCGTATTTTTGAGTCAGCTCCTCCCAGGGGTTGGCAGTCAGGCGTTTCATGCTAAGGGCAATTCGGCTCGTTGCTTCGTTAACCGTCAGGACCATGACCTTTACCTGCTGCCCAACAAGAAGGAATTTTTCCGGCTTATCCACCCGGCCCCATGAGAGTTCAGAAACGTGAATCAATCCTTCCACACCTCCCAGATCCACAAAAGCGCCAAAATCTGTGAGGTTGGTCACCAAACCACTCAAAATCGAACCCGGATGAATGGATCCAAAAATTTCTTTCCGTTTTCCTTCACCAGCCCGGGCAGCCCTTTCAGAAAGAACGACCCGGTCACACGAAGGCTCGCATTCAATCACCTTCAAGTTCATTCGTTTTCCAACATAAGCAGCCAGTTGTTCGTAGCGCTGCTCTTCCGTCAAATTTGACGGGATATCCACAATGTGGCTAACCGGTACAAACCCCTGAATCCCATCTCCCTGCACCAGTAAGCCACCTCGATTGAATCCATGTACTGAAAGCTGAATCACCTCATCAAGTTCATAATGTGACCGGATGGCATCCCAATCGAGGGTGCCAGGCATGGGCTGTGTTGTAGATTGCGCATTGACCTCAATTGACTCTTCGCAAAAGGCATTTTCATCATTCAATACAGAGGACCACCAACCTTCGTCAACCTCAGGAACTTCGTTGCATCCCTCACGGATAAATTCATCCTGATCCATTACATCCCTCTCCCCGACTTACAAATAAGTAGGATACTTACCCCACCCCGTTGTCGTGCCTGGATTCCAATGCTTTAACTTCCATTTGAACGATATTATTCGCAATTGCCTCCACCGCCACCCGTTGTTTGCGGTACAGGTCAGCTTCAGAAATTGCCAGGCGGCGCGCGATCTCCCTGACCCGCTTCCCCTCCATAAATTTCAAGTCAAGGATATTATACAATAACCATTCACTGGTGAATTTTCGATCACCCTCCGGGCGCATCTGTTCGATGGCAGATCTTAATATGCTTCGCAGGGCATTCTGCGGATTGTTTTCATGGTCTGGCATGACTTCCTTCACAATGGCGAGCTGTAAAAGGGGGCTTTCGCTCAATCTCGGTCCTCCCCAGTAATGGGTGAGTGCATCTTTGATCCAATGCGAGAGCTCGGCCTGCTGATGGAAAGATTCTTCGGCTTTCACCAAACCATCACTATCGTAACGACCTGCAGCACGCAGCTGCTGGATCATATCCACCTGGGGGGTCATCGATTCGAGCGAGCGGAAGATCTGCTCCTGGGCATCCCGATCTTTCAATACCAACGCAGCCCGGTGACTCAGCAGCTGGAGGGCATTTAGATCTTCCCTATCCAGATCCTCGCGTTCATCAAAACCGAGAATACCCAGGTAACCGACCACGGTGGGTTCTCCCTGACCATTGCCATTGGTCACCGGAAAGAGTCTGTCCTCCTGCCAGTAGGTCAGACCTGCGACCTCATTCGCCATGACAAATTCCTCCAGGGCTTGCAGCTTCTGAGGGCTCATTTTACTGGTGCCCGTCTCGCTGATGACTTCCAGCCCATCTGAGGTCAGTCCGGCAAGATACGCGCCCTTTGCCTGCAGCCGGTCGCAGACGGACGCCAGTACCATCTCGAGAAATTGATTCAGATCGCTGCGTGTGATCAGTTTTTCTTCCCACGAACGCAAAGTCTCGATATCCTGAGAATCCCTGCCAAAGAAAAGCCGGGTTTCAATATAGGGGAAAAAGATGGTAATCAAAAACTCACTTAAGAGGATGCACACGGTCATCGAGATGGGTACAAAGGCGGAATAGGGAGTGCCGTAGATTACACCCAGCCGGCGGATGATGGTCACGACTGCCAGGGTCAAGCTGGCAGTGACAGGTCCGCGCAGCAGCCACTTGAACAGGCGGCTTTTGACCAACCGGTCAGGCCAGGGTACCCCGAAATAGGCTACCGAATATGCCATGGCAACCAGCGCAACTGTGAGAGCGACATTGGCACCAATGGCAATGAACCAAAAGATGACCGGGATATTGGTGGCGAAAGCACTCCCGTAGAGTAAGAAAGGAAATGATCCAACGGCAGGTCCCAGCGCTGCAAGGGTCAAATAGATCATTCGGCGCTTGCTGGCATGCGTCAAAGTGCGATTCAAAGCCCGGATGAAGTTGTACCAGGAAATTGCCATGACCAGGAGGTAATAGATGGTGAAAGCTTCCGTGAGAAAAGTTGCCTGGTTATGTGGAACAACCGTATTCTCAGTGATCAAAGGACCGACAAAGGATCCGTTGATCAGCATCACAACGAAAAATAGCGCCAGCAGGATTGAAACCCGCACTGCCCACTTTCGACGCCAGCGGGAAGGTTTCCCCGTGGTTGCCAGTAATGCATCAGAGAAATTCAAATAAGCCGAAGGAAGGAAGATGATGGCCACCCACTGCACGCTCAACCAGAACCCAATCGCGGCATTGGATTGTTCCGTGCTGCCAAAGGAATCCGCAGAGAATAAGATTACCATGCAGAGAAGAATGGCAGCAAATGATCGTGCCACACGATCTCGTAAATTGAAGGACAGGGCATAAAGGAGTAATGAAAATGCTGTGATTGCTATTCCCGAGGTCAGGATCTGATTGATCGTGATCAGAATTCGCAGGGCACTATCCAACCAACCATCCACAATTAACCTTTCGACTTATTTCAGAATATAGGTGAAGAACACCGCAATATCATGATTGGCAAAATAATGATCATTGAAACCACAGAAATCATATCCCAATTTTCGAGCCAGAGAGATACCCGCATGATTCTTGGCCTGCATCTCCAACATCATGCGGTGAAGCTTTTGCTTTGAAGACCATTCATGGCAGGCAAAGACCAGGGCAGTGCCAATTCCCTGCCTGCGAAGTTTTTCTGCCACCACCAGGTCTGCAATTTTTGCCGTATGCGTCTCACGGTCAACCACAAGTGTTACAAACCCCACCAGCTGATCACCCATGGCAGCCACCAGGAAAAGGTCTTTTTGAAGCCAGGTATCTGGCATGGAACTCAACGAACGCGGGTACTCCAGCCTTACCGGGCGGGGTAGTCGAATTTCCCGAAAAGAGACCCCAATTTGACCCGGCTCAGAATTGTAATCCATTTGCCACACATGGGTCGTGGAACAGTCGGGCTCGATTTTCATCAACAGCGGAATGTCAGAAGAAATGGCAGGGCGAATCTCAATTTGCGGCATGGGTCACCTATCTGCTGGAGCAGTGATTTTGATTTGGATCGTACAGGGCGGATATTCCTGATTCTTACTGTCAGTAACCACCAGGCGCAACAGGTAATCTCCAGGGGTCATGTTGCTCGTATCCCAGGAACCACCCAGCGCATCATTTTGCACTGGCTGATTGCCTGCAGCCACCGTGGTCCAGGTTTCATCCCCGACAGGTGAGAACTCATACTTGTAATATCCCAGGCTGGTGACATTGACCGTCCCCTTGAGAATCACAGTTCCACTGATCGTGCTGCCCGAACGCGGCTCGGTCCAATTGATCTGGTCGGGAACACAACCCTGTCCGTAGGCAGCTTCAAGGGTGGCAATGAACCCGGTCGTGGTGGCTGATGGGATTGTCGCTGCAGAGGGTGCAGTCATCTCAACGGACGGCTGGGAGGTAGTGTTTACTGTTGGGGTGGCCAGGGTTTGCACTCCCGGCACCGAGGGTGCTACGATCACCGTAAGTACGAACAGACCGGCAGCCATGAGCAGGCTGATGATCACCACCGTGAGATTCTGGTTAAACTCTGCCTGAGCCAATTCCTTTTCGAGTCCAAAGTATGCCAGTTTCCATTGCCGGTATGTGGCAAATAGCTTGCGCAGGTAAATGAATAAGACCACCGCAAGAATGCCGTAGAAAAAAAACTCGAATTGGATGAGAAATTTGAGCAGGTTAGCCATGAATGACCGTTTACCAGCGCGCTGATCTTAAAGAGACAGCCCGGGAGACTCCAACACGCCTTGAATGATCCCCGTCAACTTTGGAACGATCAATTTTCCCGCCATCAAGACTTCCTCATGGGTGGTTTCAGTGCTGCCATCAAGATTTGCCTTGTTACTGATACCTGAAAGCCCCAGGACCGAAGTGCGTCCATGCCTGGCGACAATGGCTTCGGGCACTGTGGACATACCCACAGCGTCTGCCCCAATGGTGCGCAGGAAACGCAGATCAGCAGGGGATTCAAAGGAAGGTCCCGAGAGGCAAACATACACTCCTTCGCGAAGGTTGTACCCTTTTTCCTGCGCTACTTTTCTGGCGATTGACTGGATACTGCGGGTATAGACCTGGCTCATATCAGGGAAACGCTCACCAAATTCAGGCAGGTTCGGTCCGCGCAGCGGATTCATCCCCGCCATGCCAATCAAACTGATATGGTCCGTGATCAGCATCACATCACCGGGAACATAATCGGGGTGAATGGCTCCGGCGGCATTGGTCAAGATCAACAGCTTGATCCCCAGGCGCTGCATTACCCTGATCGGAAAGGTGACCAGGTCCATGGAATAACCTTCATAAAAATGAACCCTTCCCTGCATGACCAGTGTTGGAACGCCAAAAAGATGACCGGTCACCAGCCTGCCCGCATGCCCTTCAATGGTGGGCATGGGCCAGTGTGGAATGCTGCGATACTCGATCACTTTGGGATTGAACACAGCATCTGCCAGACCACCCAACCCGGATCCCAGGATCAATCCCACCTGGGGAGTGATCTCAATTTTTTCCCTGACGAAGTTCGCGGCTTCGTCGATCATGTTCATGGTCACGAATGAATCCATTGAGTCCTCTTGTGTGCAAATAAGTGATCTGATGTCCAAATTATATCAAACTTCGTTGCATCCTTCGTGCCGGCAAAAAGGCGTTCATCGGCACGAACATACCCCAACACAAGGGTCGGGGTTTGCGGAAAAAAGCACCTTGCTACTGGATCTTGGAGATCGTTTGACTGATTGCTTCAACGGTCATGTCAATATCATTGTCTTCTATCCCATAGTGCGTGACCAGTCGAAGGCGATATGGACCCACTGACCCTGCCAGAATGCCCTTTTCCTTCAAGCGCTTCACAAGCTCAGGTGCGTCAATCTGCAAATTCTTGCTGATGGAAGGAAAGACCATGTTTGTCTGGGGCAATCCCATCTCGAATTCGATATGCGGCAGCTGGCTCAGCCGATTTGCCAGTACCTTTGCTCTGGCGTGATCTTCTGCCAGGCGGTCTACCATGGTCTCCAATGCCACTACCCCTGCTGCTGCCAGGATGCCCACCTGCCGCATGCCTCCGCCAAGCATTTTTCGCAGACGGCGAGCCTGATCGATAAAAGCATGATCACCGCATAAGACCGACCCAACCGGCGCAGATAAACCTTTGCTCAGGCAAAAAGTCACCGAATCAGCAAAAGCAGCCAATTCCTTCGCTGGTTTCTCCAAAGCGATGGCTGCGTTGAAAATGCGCGCGCCATCCAAATGCACCTTGAGTGAATGATCATGGGCGTAGGTGCCCACCTGCTCACAATAATCATTGGGCAGCACCACACCGCCGCAACGGTTGTGTGTGTTTTCGAGGATCACCAATTTCGAAACCGGGTGGTGCACGTCATTGGGACGAATTGCCTGGCGGATCGCATCCATTGAAAGAGTGCCATCTGGTTGATTTGGCAGGGTATGAGGAAACACCCCTCCCAGCGCAGAGATTCCGCCCGCTTCAAACAGGAATGTATGCCCCAGGTCTCCCATGATGGCTTCATCCCCCCGCTGACAATGACTGAGAACGGCGATCAGGTTGCCCATGGTGCCAGAGGTGACGAAAAGCGCATCCTCCTTGCCCATCAGGCTCGCAGAGAGTTCCTGCAGGCGGTTTACCGTGGGGTCTTCGCCGTATACATCATCTCCCACTTCGGCGCGGTACATGGCTTCACGCATCTCAGGCGTGGGTTGGGTAACTGTATCTGAACGCAGGTCGATCATTTTCATTGGTTTGCCTTTGATTGACGAAGATGTTCAAGAATGAGTAAAAGACCGGGTGGCAGCGGGGCTGTGAAAGTACGCTCGCTTTTCTCGCCCGGCAGTACCAGGCTGATCCTGGCAGCATGTAGAAAATGCCGGTCAATTTCCATGGACTTGTGCTTGTAACCATAGAGGGTATCACCCACGATTGGGCACTTGAGAAATGCCATGTGCAGGCGGATCTGATGCGTACGCCCCGTGAGCGGGAAAGCCTCGATCAGAGTTTGGCGGGGAAATTCCTCAATGACCTTGTATTCAGTGACTGCCTCCCTGCCCCGACCTTCAGGAACGACCGCCATTTTCTTGCGGTGTGCTGGATCACGCGCAATTTCGGCTTCCACCCGTCCTTTGGGTGTAGGTGGTTTGCCATCCAATAAAGCGATATAGGTCTTATGGACCCTGCGCAGGCGAAACTGATCCTGCAGCCAGCGGTGGGCGCGCTCATTTTTCGCAATGATGATCAATCCACTGGTATCCTTGTCCAACCGGTGAACAATGCCCGGCCGCTGTTCACCGCCAACACCTTCCAGTTCAGGAACATGAGCCAAAGCAGCGTGCACCAGGGTACCGCTGGAATGACCGGCAGCCGGATGCACCACCATTCCCGCTGGCTTGTTTATGATCATCAGATCAGCGTTCTCGAAAACCACCTCCAGGGGAATATCCTCGGGCACCAGGTCAGTCGGTTTTGCCGGCGGAATTCGAATCTCCACCTGGTTCCCCTTCTCCACCTTAAAACGGGAGAGGAGTACCGGACTGCCATTCACGCTGACGCACCCGGCTTCTATCAAAACCTGCAGCCGGGATCTGGAAAAATCTTTCAACTGGCTGGCAAGGAACTTGTCCAACCGTTCAGGATCTTTTAGTTCACTGGTGAATGAGTGTAATTGTTCGGTCAAACCTGCCCACTGCCTTTACTGCTCGATTCTCCATTTGAAGCGGATGCAGCCACCTGCTTATTCTTCTCGCGTTGATCCTGGATCAGGATGCCAAGCGCCAGGAAAACCACCCCCACAGTGATGCAGGAATCAGCAACATTGAATACCGGAAAATTACCCACGGAGATGAAATCCAACACCGCACCCTTAATGCGTAACCGGTCGATCATGTTGCCGAGTGCTCCTGCCATTTCGAGTACCAGCGCCACCCGGATTGCCCAATCTTCCCTGGCAATTTTCGGGAAATAGTAGAGGATGGCGATCGAAATTCCAATGGCAAAGATGGAAAAGACCCATCCCACGCCCTGAAATAGACCAAAAGCCACCCCGGTATTGGTCCAATGGATAATGCGTGCATACTGTAGCAGCCACGGCCAGGGTGCCCAAACCTCACCATAGGCAAGATTTGTTTCCACCAGCAATTTTGTCAGCTGATCCAGCCCAATGATCAGGATCACCGGGATCAGCAAACCACTGTAAGTACGCAGAAATTTCTTCAATGACAACCTCCGGGGAGCAAGTCCTTTCATTTTACCTTATTAAAGAGCGATGTTGAGCGATCCATGCAGGCGGGCAGAGGAAGAAATG
Source organism: Anaerolineaceae bacterium (assembly GCA_003501835.1). Taxonomy (GTDB): domain Bacteria; phylum Chloroflexota; class Anaerolineae; order Anaerolineales; family Anaerolineaceae; genus UBA6107. Next base: position 13,178 of record DNOU01000106.1, read on the forward strand.
GCAGGGGGATTTCATGAATTCCCCCTGCCAGGGGATGCTTTTCCTTGAATGTTACGCCTTCTCTAATGCCACCGTCACTGTCTCGCCATCAAATTCATCACTGACGAACGGGCTGCCTTCTGGAGCAGCCTCAAACTTCAGCTCCCGGGCAAGGGTCTCAGTACAGATGTAATCCATCTGGATATTGATGGCTTCAGCCAGTGCCGGAGAAGCACTGACATAAAGGTTAATGCGATCGGCAATCTCCAACCCGGCAGACTTGCGCAAATCCTGCACCCGGCGCACGAACTCCCGCGCCAGACCTTCCTGGATTAATTCCGGGGTCAGATCTGTGACCAGCGCTGCCAGGTAGGCGCCTTCAGATGCTACGGCATAGCCGCTGCGTGCATTGACCCGCACCTCGACTTCTTCCGGCAGAAGCCAGTAAGTCTCACCGTCCGCTTCCACTTTCACCGCATTTCCTGCAAGCAGGCTGCTGGCTGTTTTTTCAGCATCCAGCGCAAGAACGGCCTTGCGGATCTCCGGGAATTTGCTTCCATATTTCTGACCCAACTGTTTGGGCAGCGGATTCAGGCTGAAACTTACGGCTTCGTTGGCTGCATTGAGCAGCCGGACCTTCTTTACATTCAATTCATCCTCAAGCAAATCAGCATGTGCCAGTGCGATCTCACCTTCCTCGCGATTCCCCACCGCGAATGCCACCTCAGCCAATGGTTGGCGTACCTTACGGTTCGCCTTGTTCCGGGCTGCATGCCCCAGGGAGACCAATTTCATCACCAAAGCCATCTCCCGGTTGAGTTTTTCATCAATCAGGGCCTCATCAAACGCGGGCCATTCTGTAAGATGAACCGAAAGGGGTGCGTTTTCGTCAACGGATCGAACCAGGTTTTGGTACAGCTCATCTGCCATGAAAGGCATGGTAGGTGCAAGAAGCTTGCTCACTGTCACCAACGCTTCGTACAATGTGGCATAAGCTGCTTTCTTGTCTGCATCTGATTCGCTCTTCCAGAAACGACGGCGGGACCTACGGAGATACCAGTTCGAAAGTTGGTCTACGAATACTTCAATGGGACGCGTCGCACCCAATACATCGTAGTTTTCAAGGGC
>DNOU01000106.1:14324-17546 GCA_003501835.1 Anaerolineaceae bacterium
GAGAAACGCCGTTCCTGTCCAGGAGGACTGGCAGTATACAGATACCATCGCATGGCGTCTGCCCCATTCTTCTCAATCACATCCCAGGGTGTGACAGTGTTGCCCCGTGATTTCGACATCTTCTGACCGTTCGCATCGAGTATCAACCCCAGGCAGATCACATTCTTAAACGCTACAGAATCCTTAAGCAGGGTGCTGATGGCGTGAAGAGAATAGAACCACCCGCGCGTTTGATCCACCGCTTCACAAATGAAGTCCGCCGGGAATTGAGCACCAAAATCCGCCTGGTGTTCAAACGGGTAATGCCATTGACCGTAGGGCATCGATCCTGAATCGAACCATACATCGATTAACTCTGGTACGCGTTTCATTGAACCACCGCAATCCGGGCAACGAAATTTGATCTCATCCACGTATGGACGGTGCAGATCAAGGCTGCTCAAATCACGTCCCGCCTTTTCTGAAAGCTCCTTTACGGAGCCAATGCAGGTTTGCGTATGGCAGGACTCACACTCCCATACCGGAAGTGGAGTACCCCAGTAGCGTTCGCGTCCCAGCGCCCAATCCACATTGTTTTGCAGCCAATTGCCAAATCGCCCATTCTTAATGTATCCAGGGTACCAGTTGATGCTTTCGTTCAACTCCACCATGCGGTCTTTGTAGATACTGGTGCGGATATACCACGTTTGGCGGGCGTAATACATTAACGGTGTACCGCAGCGCCAGCAAAACGGGTAATCGTGAGTGTATGTTTGAACCTTGAACAACAGGCCGCGTTCCTGCAAATTGTCAATGATCAGCGGATCTGCTTTTTTGATGAACAGGCCTGCCCAGGGCTTCACTTCAGGAATAAAGGTACCATCTGGCAGAACGGTGTTGAGAATAGGCAGGTCATTTTCATCCGCCATGGTCATATCGTCTGCGCCAAAAGCGGGGGCAATATGAACCAGACCGGTGCCGTCTTCAATGGTCACAAAATCACCGAGCACCACAAAGTATGCAGGTTTGACAGAGGGCAGGAAAGTGTACAAGGGGTGATATCGTTTTCCTTTGAGCTGCTTTCCCTTGAACCTGTCCACGACCTTGACGTTTTCATCGCCAAACACCTTTTCAAGCAATGCTTCCGCCAGGATCAGTTTTTCACTTCCACCTTCTGGCAGGTTATGTTCCACTTTAACATAGTCCACATTTTCACCGGCTGCCACCGCTACGTTCCCTGGCAACGTCCAGGGTGTGGTCGTCCAGACCAGCAGCGAGGTTCCTGGTTCATCCACCAGGGGCATGCGTACAAATACAGAAGGATCTGCCACCTCGTGATACCCCTGGGCGACTTCATGGTCTGAAAGCGGGGTGCCGCAGCGAGGGCAGTAAGGGACCACCTTGTAACCCTGGTAGAGCAGATCTTTATCCCAATAATCCTTGAGGATGTTCCACACCGATTCAATATATGGATTCTTAAAGGTGACATACGCCTCGTCAAGATCAACCCAATAGGCGATACGGTCAGTCAACTTCTCCCATTCCTGGATGTAGGCAAACGCAGATTCACGGCACAGCTCATTGAACCTGGCAATGCCGTATTGCTCAATTTCCTGTTTGTTTTTGATGCCGAGTTGCCGCTCCACNNTGGTATCCATTCATGGTCTTGTAACGAGGGAAAATGTCTTTGAAAGCCCTCGCCAGAACATGATGCACACCGGGCATGCCGTTGGCTGTTGGAGGACCCTCAAAGAAAACGTATTCGGGACCTCCTTCACGCAAATGCAGGCTTTGATGGAAGATATCGTGGCGTTTCCAGAACCGCAAAACGCTCTCCTCCATTTGATTCACATTGAGTTTTGGAGAAACCGGCTTGAACATTCATCCTCCTGTTAAATGAAAATCTCGCCCATCCAGGGACGAGAGAATTTTCCCGCGGTACCACCCTGCTTCTCATAAAGGAGCACTCATCAGATGCATCTTACGATAGATCTGCATCCCGATAACGGCGGATGAAACCGGCTCACTTACTGGTTGGTATGTTCAGATCGCAGCTACGGAATGATTTTTGATCATTTCTGTTTTCCGGTTCTCACTTCTTCCCGGATTCCCTGTGAAACAGGCGGATGATCTACTCTTTTCCATCACAGCTTTTAGTGCTGCTATTATCTCATAAACCAGGGCAAAAATCAAACCTTATTGAATGACCTCGTAGAACAACGGCAGGGGTTCGACCGGTTCCGGGCTGTATTCAAATGCGCTCAGGACATCTTCTCTTGCCCGAGCCAGGCTTTCACTGGAGGAAGCATGCAGAGTGAAAAGTGGGTCACCTTCAGCCACCTGGTCTCCCACCTTGTGATGGATGACGATACCCACTGCATGGTCAATCGCATCTTCCTTGCGGGCCCGCCCTGCACCCATTGCCACTGAAGCTTCTCCGATGATCTGGGCATCGATCCATTTCAAATAGCCTGTTTTCACAGAATTGACAGTCTCCACCATGGGAGCCTTGGGCAGCTTCTCTGGATGGTCCACGAAGTTGACATCACCGCCCTGGTTGATGATCAATTCTCTGAATTTCTCCCACGCCTGACCGCTTTCGAGGACCTTTTCAGCCGTGTGGCGCGCCTCTTCCAGATTGCCGTTCTTTTCCCCTACCACCAGCATGTGGCTGGCAACAGTCAGGCAGTGTTCCCTGAAATCCTGCGGTCCCTTTCCGTGCAGGGTATCGATAGCCTCTCTGACTTCAAGTGCGTTTCCCACCGCGTTCCCCAAAGGTTGATTCATATCAGAAAGCAACGCCACCACCCGGCGGTTGCTCAGTTTGCCAATGGCAACCATCAGCTTTGAAAGCTCGCGGCCTTCATCGAGGTTCTTCATGAACGCTCCGCTGCCGATCTTCACATCCAGAACGATTGCCTTGGCGCCTCCGGCAATCTTCTTGCTCATCACCGAGGATGCGATCAAGGGGATGGATTGCACTGTACCTGTCACGTCGCGAAGAGCATACAACCTGCCATCCGCCGGTGCAAGATCCAGCGATTGACCTGTCAACACCAGTCCTTTCGTCCGCAGCAATTCGATCACCTCATCCGTGCTCAAATCAGTGCGAAAGCCGGGAACGGACTCCAGCTTATCCAGGGTGCCCCCGCTAAAACCCAATCCCCTTCCAGACATTTTGCAAACGGGCAACCCGCAGGCGGCAACCAGCGGTTCCACCACCAGGGTGGTCTTGTCACCCAC
>DNOU01000035.1:0-783 GCA_003501835.1 Anaerolineaceae bacterium
ATTCTGCAATTCAAGATGTCAACAGCATAACACAGGCGACATTTTATCTTTGGTCTAACACAGCATAACACAGGATAACTCCCCATGACTCTCCATGTTTTTCCTTTCTAATATTCAATTTTCGCTGGCTGGCTTGGGGTGAAGAATTTTTTCCATCGGGTAAGTTTTCAAGTCAGGCGCTTCCCTGAGGCGTTGGTTAGATGTGCGTTTTGTGCGCGTTTTGTTGACTCTGAAATTTGAAAATGTTATACTAAACCAGATAATTGATTAAATCAATTAAGTCTGATGATCATTCAATAGTTTGGTGGACGCATAAATGAAGATTTCATTTGATCCTGGATCCAATAGAATCTCAACGGGGCGATTTTCACTGCTAATTCAACCCAACAAACCCTTTCTTCTGCTTTCAGATTCGGAAGGTCTTGAAATTGCTGAACTATTCCCTTTTTCCTCGGTGCACACCGCACAGGGCCTCGATGATACGACCCAAACATCTGCCTGGGAAGTGACCCGGAATGCAGAAGAGATATTGCTTGAGTGCAATGCCAGCAGTTCCATCTGGCAGAATAAGCGGTACCGTTTGAGGTGTACTTCTACCTCCCTGCATTACTGGATTGAGGTGGAAGGTGAAGGGAACCTGACTGAGGTGGATTATTTTGGTGGTTATTGCTCATCATCCCTGAGGTGGGGATCGGGTTATTTTGAATCCGGGAACTCCTTTCTTGAAGGATTTACACCCGAGCCCAATACCCGCGAAGCCATTTATTTCCCCGCTTCTTCCTC
>DNOU01000035.1:790-19268 GCA_003501835.1 Anaerolineaceae bacterium
CGCCGTTTTGCTTTTGTTTCAGAACCCGGGCAGGTTGGCTGTCAGCCGGCGTGGAAGCCAGTCCTCTTGAAAATCGGTTCAGTGACTATCAGTACCAGGCCGGTGATCGTTGGTTCCACTTCACGCTTGCCTATGATGGTATGACCCGGGTACATGGCAGCTATTCATTACCCATGTTGAGTATTTACTTTGCGGATGATCCTTACGATGCGCTCAAGCTCCATGCTGAAGCTCTTCGAGAGCGAAATTGGGCTGCTTCCAGTCACCCGGGGCAAACGCCAGCCTGGTGGCGGGAACCCATCTTCTGCGGATGGGGGGCGCAGTCCAACCTCGCATCAAAGGTGGAAGGATGGACGCCGGATTTTGCCACCCAGGATAATTACAATCAATTTCTGGCTGAATTGGATATGCATGGAATCAATCCCGGCACCGTGGTGATTGATGACAAATGGCAGCAGCATTATGGTGAGAACAGCGTGGACCCTCAAAAATGGCCCGACATGGGCGGATTCGTCAGGGAGCAACATGAGCGGGATCGAAAGGTGCTGCTTTGGCTCAAGTTCTGGGATCCTGATGGTTTGCCTGCTGATGAATGCATCACCAATGCAGGCGGCGCCATCGTGGCAGTTGATCCAACGAACCCGAAATTCATCACCCGGTTCACCGAATCGATCAGATACCTGCTTGCCTCAGAGTCTCTCAATGGGGATGGTTTCAAAGTGGATTTCAGTGCGCGAATACCCTGCGGCCCCGGAATGCGTATTCATCAGGATGTCTGGGGGTTGGAGTTGATGAAGACAATGCTGAAATTGCTTTATACAACGGCAAAAGCCGTTAAACCTGATGCTTTAATCATTACCCATACACCGCATCCCTACCTGGCTCCCTACCTGGATATGATCCGGCTGAATGACATCAACAGGGGCAAGGATCTGATCAAGGCCATGGTTCACCGTCAGAAGGTGGCAAGAATTGCCTGCCCCGATGCGTTAATCGATACTGATAACTGGCCGATCACGAATAAAGCGGATTGGCTGGCTTACCTGGATATTCAATCTGACCTCGGCGTTCCAGCGCTTTATTACTCATCGGAGATCGATGCCACCCATGAGAAACTCACGACTGCTGACTATGCCCGGTTGCGTAATCAATGGAAGAGATATACTGAAGAGAGGTCCATTCATGAAAACAACACCTTGGAAGGTTGAAAACAAGAAACTCAATTTGGGCAACCGATCCATCTCAATGCTCAGCGGCGAGGTGCACTACTGGCGGCTGGATCCGCACCAATGGCGTCCTGTCCTGGAACGCGTCAGAGAACTTGGAATCAGGTTGGTGGCTTCCTACATCTGCTGGGATTTTCACGAGACCAGTCCTGGTGAATTTGATTTCACCGGTCGAACTGATCCGCGGCGTAATCTGGTAGGTTTCATCGAACTGCTGACAGAAATGGGTTTCGACATTGTTTTGCGTCCCGGGCCGTACATTTATGCAGAATGGAAGAACAACGGCGTACCCGACCGGGTGGCTCATTTACACAGGCTTGATCCCCTTTTCTTAACCGAAAGCAGCAAGTACATGCAAGCCGTGGTGGAAGTGATCCAGCCCTATTTTCATACCCGCGGCGGAAAAGTTGTCCTGCTCCAGGCAGACAATGAAATCGATCTCTGGCAGGCTTTGTTCACTGAAAAGATCGGCATAGGCAAAGCCAGGGGGAGTTTTACCGATTTCATTCACCAGGAGTATTCCACCGCGGATGACTACAACCTGATCCACCACACGCATTTCGCAGATCTTGATCAAATCCGTCCGGTCTGCATGGACGTTCCTGATCGCCCTGAGCTGTTCTCGCAATACCTGGTTTATCTGCGGTTCAAGCACTGGTATACCGACGCCGTCGCTAAATGGGCGGTGGAGACTTACCGCCAACTCGGGGTGGACATTCCCATTTACTTGAATGGCTATGATGGTCTGGGCGTTCAGAATTGGGTTCATTTTGGCAAGATCGGCGACTTCTATGGATTGGATACCTATCCGACCAATGAGTTGACCCGCTGGCCAGATGAATTTCGTTTCCTCCTTGAAAAAGGCAGGTACAGCCGGGCAATTTCAAAATTACCTTACCTGGCTGAATTTGAATCGGGTATCTGGCACGGCTGGCATTACGACACCCTGGCTTTGACACCAAACCATTACCGGTTCACCTCTCTCTCAGCGCTGCTGGCAGGTTTTGCGGGTTGGAACTGGTATATGCTGGTCAACCGCGACAACTGGTACATGGCGCCGATTAACGAATGGGGAAGAACCAGGCCGGAGCTTTTTGAAGTTTTCAAGCAAATCGTGGAAATTTACGAAAGGGTCGCCCCGCCCACTTTGGAGCACCTCAGCCGGTTGTTTGTCTCCGCAGATCCCACTCAAAGGGCGGTCGTGAAGACGAACGAAAAATTCATGAAGGCGCTGTTTTCCACCGGTATTGATTTTGAGTTTTTCGATCTGGAAGTTGGAGAATGCAGTCAACCACTGGTTTTCTACAGCGGTCGCGAATGGCTGGGAGCGGAGAGTCAAAAGAAATTGCTTCAGTATGTGAATTCTGGCGGTCACCTGGTATTCTTCGGGGTGGTACCAACGCTGGATGATACTTTTCAGCCAACCCATTTCTTCAAAAAGCCTGAACCCAGCGGTTTGCTGCCGAAGATCAACACCTTTGAAGTCACCATCGCAGGACATAACTTTAAGGCGGAAATGCCCTGGATGGAATGGTTCAGCCAGGTCGAGGGCAGCCCGATCACAGTCATCCGCGTACCTCCTGAAGGGATCACTGCGGAAGAATTGCTCCTCCAGCACAGCCTTGAAGTGGGCCAATCCTATGTGATTGGATATTCGATCAACCAGGGCGCCGGAAAGATCACCTACATTGGAGCGGATCCATCACCGGAACTGATCGGGGGTGTTCTGAAAAGCGCCGGCATTGAGCCCCCGGTTCATGCATCGAATCCTGAGTGGGCATCCGCCCTCTACAGACGCGACGGTAAGTATTATCTGTTCATTGTCAATCCAACAGATCACAACGGAACCGCTGTTTTCGAACTGACTGCCGACTTTGGTGCCAATACTGCCTGGAAAATTGAAAACCTGGTCAGCAAGACCTCGGAGATCGTTACATCACTTGACGATAAACTCTCCCTTAGCACCAACCTCAGTCGGAAAGATGCTTTGGTGCTGCAGATCACCAGGTTGGATCAGTAACCGAACAGTCGTACGGTTTAAAGCGTGTGGAAAAGAGGAAATATGCAGCAACTCTCCAGGAACCTCTTTCGCTTTGAAAGTACCTGCAATGTCTACCTCATCCGCAACGGTGATGCTGCAATCCTGATCGACTTTGGCGATGGCAGTGTCTTGAATGTGGTTGCGGAGCTGGGAATCCGCAGGGTTTCTGCGATCTTGATGACCCACCATCACCGTGACCAGGGTCAGGGTTTGCCGCGAGCCGTTGAAGCAGGAATTCCCATCTGGGTACCTGAAACGGAGAGCGAACTCTTTTCAGAGGTGGACTGGTACTGGCAGGCCAGGAATATCTACAACAATTACAATGTTCGTGAAGACCGGTTTTCACTGCTGCACTCTGTGCCCGTGGCAGGTTTTCTTACCGATTATTCGCAGCAGAGTTTCAGCGGTGTTGGTTTTAAGGTCCTTCCCACGCCCGGCCATACGCCTGGATCCATCTCTATAATTGCAGAGGTGGATGGCAGGCAGGTGGGATTTGTGGGTGACTTGATCATGTCGCCGGGAAGGTTGTGGTCTCTCGCCGCCACCCAATGGACCTACAACGGCGCTGAGGGTGTTGCTTATTCCGCGCTTTCTTTGTTGCAGATCAAAGAGCTTGCCCTGGATGCCCTTCTCCCCTCGCACGGCATGGTCATCCTGGAGCCGGCGAAAGCGATCGATGCCCTGGTGGATCCGCTGCTTGACCTGCTGAACGACCGCGGGGAGCACCGCTCCTTGCGGGAGAGGACTAAGAATCCGTTCAAAGAAATCACCCCGCATGTCTTTCGCAATTTGACGAGCGTTGCCAATTCCTATGTGGTCGTTTCAAACAGCGGAAAGGCGATAATCATAGATTACGGCTACGATTTCATCGGTGGATTCCCGGATGGCACAGGACGAACCTCGCGGCGCCCCTGGTTATACAACCTGCCGCTAATGAAGAAAAACCTGGGTGTGAATCACGTTGATGTTGCCTTGCCGACCCACTATCATGATGACCACGTTGCCGGCATGAATCTATTGCAGCGAGTGGAACACACTTCCATTTGGGCACCTGAGAATTTTGCCCCAATCCTGACTGATCCATCCAACTACAACCTTCCCTGCCTTTGGTTTGATCCGATCAAGGTGGACGTGATTCAACCTCTTCACACGAAGATTGGTTGGGAGGAATTCTCACTCACCCTTTATCCCCTGCCAGGGCACACTCGTTTCGCCGTAGCCATTCTGCTCGAGGCGGACCAAAAGCGGATCCTCTTTACAGGAGATGAGTTCCAGGGAGATGGGGGTCAGGAGTGGAATTATGTGTATCAAAACCGCTATGAAATGAATGATTACCGGTCTGCTGCGGAGTTATATGAACTGCTCAAGCCGGACATCATCCTGCCAGGGCACTGGTCAGCACTCTATCCGGATGAGGCATACTTCCAGCAGCTGAAAGAGCGGGCTGACCGCCTGGTCAGTTACCACGAGTCGATTCTGCCCCTTCAAGAGGTTTTCCCTGGAGTGGAAGGTTTTATTGCCAGGTTGACGCCGTATCAAAAAGAAGTCGAACCTGGCGAAAACTTCACTTATCAATGCGAGGTGGCGAATCCCACTCCATCCAGTCAAAAAATCGCCGTCCGACTGGTAGTTCCGGAAAATTGGGCTGCTGAACCTGGGATCTGTGAAACAGAGCTGAGTCCGGGTCAGGTGGCGATGTTGGATTTCCATGTATACATACCGGCAAATGCCGATCCGGTCCGGCGCGAACGCATCGCAGTGGATCTTTTCCTTGGAGAACACCACTTCGGTCAACAGGCAGAAGCACTTGTCACGGTGACCAAACGGTTATGACAGTTCGTTGCCAGGAAAATGAGCTTCCGGTACTTAATATTTGCGACCTGGTCGTACAAGGGGGAACATTCGGGGGAGTTCAATTTGCTCTTGAGTCTGCCGCCCGGGGATTGAAGGTGGTACTGATCGAATCCAGGACATATCTTGGATGGGAAATGACTGCCTGCCTGCGACCCTGGATGCAAATGGATGAGATCAAATCCTCGCTTGAACTTCCGAAGGTCATTCATGCGATCATGACACCGGAGTGCTGCAGGATTCGCCGGAATGAAATTGTCTTCAACCTGGATCAGGTGAAGATCACCCTGGAGGACCTGTTGTTGGGGGCAGGGGTGCAGATCCTGTATGCTTGCCGCGTGATTGATTTTCTTGAAAAACCTGAAGGTATCAACGGGGTCATCATTGGCAATAAATCTGGCAGACAGGTGATCCGGTGCAAGGAATTCCTACAGTTCCTTCCCATCGAACAAGGATCTCCAAAAGGTGAATTACCCCGCAGCCGGGGCACGGCAAAGGATTCCCCGATCTGGCGTACGCTCGAGTTTTCGGGGGTTGACCTGGATGCGATGGTTTCTCTGCCCGCCCCTGATTTCCTTCAATCGGGCTCGGAGATGCTGCAAATCCATCCCGGATTTTTTGATCATCAATGGTTTGTTGCATATCCCATGGCTGGCAGGATCCTTTCCTGTTTGCAGACCAGCTCGGAACGGGAATATGCTTCGCAAATGATGTCTGCACAAACTGCGCAGTACCTTCTTGATAGTGTGGAGGAATTCAGGGGCGCATACTGGGTTCGAGGATCAGATGATTCCAATTCTGACCCTGCCGGGTTGCTCGTATCCAACTTCCACTCAAAACCAAACGCGGTAATGAGCAAGCTCTCACCTGTTACGGAATCAACAGGTCCGGATGATCTATCCATTCACGAACCTGATCTCTTTTCCAACACCGCAAGTGATTTCGAATTGGCTCCTGCGTTCGATCTGGAAACCACCCAACAGTTTGATGTGCTGGTGGTTGGGGGTGGGACCAGCGGGGTTGCGGCAGCACTATCTGCAGCACAAAACGGCATGAAGACCCTCCTGGTGGAAATGAATTCCCGGGTTGGAGGGACTGGAACTGTTGGTGGCGTGCAGAGTTACTGGTTTGGCAGGAATACTGGATATTCTTCACGGATGTTGAAAATTATCGAAGAAGCGCACCGGCAATATCATCAACCCCTGCCCGCCGGAGAAATTCCCCGCTGGAACATTGAGCTGAAAGCCTGGACCTTACTCAAGTCTCTGCGCGAGTACCAGGTGGAAGTGATGCTGAACAGCCAGGTAATAGCCACCGTAATGTCTGGACGATCCCTGCGGGGTGTCATTGTCGCCAATGACGCCGGCGTGCAGGCTGTCGAAGCCAGGGTGGTAATTGATGCCACGGGTGACGGCGATATTGCAGTTTTTTCAGGTGCTGCTTACAGTCATGGATCAGACCGCAACCGGTCAACAATGTGGTATTCGCTGGCTCAGTTCGCCGATCCGGGACAGACCCGCAACAATTTCACCAGCATGGTGGATGTGGGGAATATTGAGGATTACACGCGTGCAATCCTCGCTGGTCGAAGGCGAGGTCAAAATACCGTGGATCACGGTACCTACCTGGCACAGCGGGAAAGCCGTCAAATTCTTGGGGAGACGGTATTGACTCTGACCGACATGTTGAGGCAGCGCCGGTATGAGGATGTTGTTTCCCTGGCATTAAGCAATTATGACGTGAAGGGTCATACCGATTCAGACTGGTTGAGGGCAGGACTGATCCCGCCCAACCTTGAAGTTGAGATCCCAATGAAATCGCTCCTCTCCCGGGGCCTGGATAACCTGCTTGTTGTGGGGAAGGCAATCTCGGCTACGCATGATGCTGTGCCCATCATTCGCATGCAGCGCGATGTAGAGAACCTGGGGGCGGCAGCCGGTATGGCTGCGGCACTGGCAGTTGAGAAAAACTGCGGGTTGCGTGACCTGCCGATTCGCGAGCTGCAAGCCAGGCTGATCAGCGGTGGTTTGTTACCTGCTGAAATTTTCCCACACCGGATCATCGAACACCCCAAGGATTTTCGCCAACAATTGACCGAATTGGATGCGGGGAAACCCCTTTATGCCTATTCCGACATGGAAATGCATGAGGTGTTCAAAGGCACCATTCCCTTTGTCGAAATCTGCTGCGCGGGTCCCGCAGCCATTCCTGCGATCCAAAACGAATACGAGTTATCCCGGGGTGCTCGGCGCCTGTTGCTTGCCCGGGCGTTGGCAATGATGGGCGATGCCACCGGTCTGCCCGATCTACTCAAGGCTGTGGCTGGGCAATTGGAAGGGGAGCGTTTGCCGGAACGCTCGTCCGCCATCCGCAATACCCAGCTGCCGCCAGACCAGGGAGCCATGCCAGATGTGGTCTATTTGCTCTATTCGCTGGGCATGCTGCGGAATGAGAAAGCACTTCCAGTTCTTGAACGGGTGGCAGAGATGCTGGCACAATCTTCCATTGAGGACTTTTATTCACAGTCCAGGGGAAACTTTTACTATATCGATGCAATTTGCTTTGCTGCAGAACGGATGGGCAGCTTACGCTGCAAGGATCTATTACTGAATCTGCAGAAGGTGCGATACATGAGACACAACGTATGCACTGATCCTTTCCAGGTTGATTATGTTCGGGAGCGGGTTGCTTTTCTTGAATTGTCGATGGGTCGGGCGATGTTGCGCTGCGGCATGCCGGAAGGACTGCCGGTGGTGATCAGCTTTTTGGATGATACAAGGTCCGTGCTGCGAGAACATGCCTATTCTTTATTGCGGGAGTTAACAGGCGAAAAGATCAAATTGGATGCATCTGAGTGGATGACCTGGTATCTGAGCCGGGCATGGCACTTGGAACCCCGACCGGACGATACTCCCACGGATGCGCAAAGAGCCTGGCTGCGAGAATGACCGTGCAGGTTTCGAGTGGAACACAATGAACGCCTGTCATTTGCTTTCATAAGGATAAAGAGAAACATTCATGGATTTTGAGCAGCTCATTTTTCTTCCATATCCAAGAAAGATCACTCCATTGCCAGGTGTCTTTCGATTTGGGGAGTGGGGTGGAATTTCGATTGACCCAAATGACATGAAGGACTTGCTTCCCGCTGCTCAAAAATTGAGAGACGGACTCACGAAATATCCGGGTCTGAACTGGCAGATTGAACTTACCGCTGCGTCAAAAGTTGGCGGAATATCGATCAGACGCACAGGAGATCATTCCATCCCACCGCAAGGATATCTAATCAAAACTCTGGAAGATGGGATTCAGATCGACGCTGCTGATGCAGCCGGGGCATATTATGCCTCTTGCACCTTACTCCAAATGCTTGAACAGCTCCCAGCTGGTGGCCGGGTTCTGCCGGGAATTTCCATTCTTGATTGGCCGGACTTTGCTGCGCGCGGGGTGATGCTGGATATTAGCCGGGACAAAGTGTACACGATGGAGACATTGTTCGAACTCGTTGACCTGTTGAGCTCTTGGAAGATCAACCAGCTGCAGTTGTATATGGAACATACTTTTGCCTATCAAAATCATCCCATCATATGGCAGGATGCCTCTCCCATGACTGCCGGAGAGATCAGGCAGCTGGACGTTTACTGTAAGGATCGTTTTGTTGAACTCGTGCCGAATCAAAATTCATTTGGCCATATGGAGAGGTGGCTGAAGTACAAGGAGTACGAACCACTTGCGGAGATTGTGGGTGATTTTGTCACTCCCTGGGGTGAGAAGAAAACAGGACCCTACAGCCTGGCTGCGGTCGATCCTGGATCCATCAAGCTGATCGCTTCGCTCTATGATGAATTGCTACCAAATTTCTCCAGCTCTCTGTTCAATGTGGGTTGCGACGAGACCTTCGATCTGGGCAAGGGCAGGAGCAGGGATGCCTGCGAAAGACTCGGCATAGGGCGGGTTTACCTGGACTATTTACTCCAGATTCATCAACTGGTCGTGAACCGTGGGAATACAATGCAATTTTGGGGAGATATCATTCTCAAATATCCCGAATTGCTACCTGAAATACCCCGCGATGTGCTGGGGTTGACCTGGGGGTATGAGGCGGACCATCCCTTTGACCATCAGGCAGAGCTATTTTCCAGGTCAGGTCTGCCGTTTTATGTTTGTCCAGGGACATCGACCTGGAATTCCCTTGCTGGCAGAACCGATAACGCTCTCGAGAACATTCATAATGCGGCCAGGAACGGGCTGCGTTTTGGAGCGGCCGGGTGTTTGGTGACTGACTGGGGGGATAATGGACACTGGCAGATGCTTCCTGTTTCATACCTCGGATTCGTTTCGGGTGCAGCTCTGAGCTGGTGCGTTGATGCAAACCAGTTTCGATCAGTGCCTGATTGGCTGGATACATTTGCATTCCAGGATCGTGGCAGGATCCTGGGAGACCTGGCGTTTGAGTTGGGCAATGCCGATCATACGTCGGGAGTGGACCTTCCGGGGAACGGTGGATACTTCTGGCCCCTGCAATGGCCGCTTGAAAAGATCCGAAGTCACCCAAAATACAACCCCCGAATGTTTTTGAATGGAATTCAAAAATTGCAGGAGATCAGGGAAAAGCATGCAGGATACGGGCAAATGTTGAGAAAAGATGCCCAGCTCATTCAAAGTGAATTTGATTTGACCATGCGAATGATGCAACACGCCTGCCAGAGGGCGCTGTTCGCTTTTGGCAAGACTGGCAGCGCTGGTTTGAGGCAGGACCTGGAGGAGATCATCACCGAGTACCGCAGGATTTGGCTTCTCAGGAACCGGGTGGGAGGTCTGCACGATAGCCTGTCGAGGTTGGAGATGCTGCGCTGCGATTATGAGTGAAAAGGTCAATTCATGATTTGCGGTTGCATGTCAAGAAGCATAACAGTGAAGGAGAACACGAACAGGAGGTAAGCATATGCGTTTTTTCATGGGTATTGACGTTTCAACAACGGGCAGCAAAGCCTTGTTGATCGATGATCATGGAAAAGTGATCGGTGTTAACAATTCTCCTCACCCAATATCGTCTCCCAGGCCTTTGTGGTCGGAACAGGACCCCGCAGATTGGTGGCGAGCCACGCGGAAAAGCATCAAAAATGTGCTGGAGCAGAACCAGGTTTCGCCACAAGATGTGGCTGCCGTCGGTCTGACTGGTCAGATGCACGGACTGGTTTTACTGGATGAACATGGAGCTGTTCTACGACCTGCGATATTGTGGAATGATCAGCGTACCCAGGCGCAGTGCGATGAGATCCATCAACGCATTGGCCGCAGCCGGTTCATTCAAATCAGTGGGAATGCGGCACTGACCGGTTTCACTGCTCCCAAGATACTTTGGGTGGCAGAAAACGAACCGGAAATCTACAAAAAAGTGAGACATATCCTGCTACCGAAGGATTACATCCGCTATTGCCTGACGGGTGAGTTTGGCATGGATAAAGGCGATGGGTCGGGAACAATTTTGTTCGACCTCAAGGAGCGCGATTGGTCTCCGGAGATACTGGATGCCCTGGGGATTGAGCGTGATTGGCTGCCCGCAACGCATGAAGGCCCCGAGTTCACAGGAGCGATCACTCACCAGGCAGCGCTGCAAACCGGATTGCAGGAAGGCACGCCGGTTGCAGCCGGCGGCGGCGATCAGCAGGCGCAGGCAGTTGGAGTTGGCGCTGTTGAACCTGGCATTATCGGTCTGACCGTGGGCACGAGCGGCGTCGTTTTTGCGACCACTCCAAGTACACAAATAGAACCAGAAGGTCGATTGCATGCCTTCTGCCATTCGATGCCGGGTACCTGGCATTTGATGGGGGTCATGCTTTCAGCTGCCGGCAGTTTGCAATGGTACCGTGATACTCTGGCACCAGGATCCAGTTTTGATGCAATACTGAATGTGGCAGAAAGCGTCGAACCCGGCAGCGAGGGGCTGCAGTTTATGCCCTACCTGAGCGGGGAACGCACCCCGCATCCGGATCCAAAGGCAAGGGGAGCTTTCATCGGATTGACTGTTCGACACACCCAGGCGCACATGGCACGATCCGTTCTGGAGGGTGTGGCCTATGGGCTAAAAGATATCTTCAACCTGATTGCAGAATCCGGTGGAGGTAAAGAGATCAAACAGGTGAGAGCTTCAGGCGGCGGGGTCAAGAGCCAACTCTGGATGCAGATCCTCGCCTCGGTACTCGAAAATGAGCTGGTTACCGTCAACAGCACTGAAGGAGCTGCCTTCGGGGCTGCTCTCCTGGCAGGGGTGGGAGCTGGTGCCTGGAGCGACGTCCGGTCTGCCTGCCGGGAGGTTGTGGAGATCACCGGACGCACTGCACCCCGTGAGGTGGAAATCAAAACCTACCGTGCTGGGTATGAGATCTATCAGGATCTTTATCCTGCATTGAAATCCATTTTCCCAAGAATGTAAGTCCAAAATCATTGAAATCAGCGAGTAAATATGTCTACTGCTCTACAATTTCCAGAACAATTTCGATGGGGTGCGGCAACAGCCTATTCCCAGGTTGAGGGAGGAGTAAATGAAGATGGACGCGGCAAGTCCATTTGGGATGTTTTTGCCCATACCCCGGGGAACATCATGAATGGTGATACCGGGGACATTGCCGATGACCATTATCACCGCTGGAAAGAAGACATCGCCTGGATGGGTGAGTTGGGTGTCAATTCATACCGNNTTTTCTTTCTCCTGGCCGCGAATCCAGCCGGAGGGAAGGGGGAGGATCAACCAGTCTGGTATTGATTTTTACAACCGCCTGATTGGCGGTTTGCTTGAAGCTGGGATTGAACCACTGGCTACCCTCTATCATTGAGATTTAACCGCTGCACTCCCTGGAGGATGAATAGAATAGTCCACAGTGGATGCCTTCGAAGAATTCACGGAGGTTGCAGCCCGGTCATTTGGTGACAGGGTGAAACAATGGACGACGATGAACGAACCCTTCTGCAGCGCATTTCTGGGATACGAACTGGGCGTGCACGCTCCCGGCATGAAGGATCTCTCTCTGGCGGTGAAAGCATCCCATCACCTTTTGCTGGTCCATGGAGCTGCTGTTTCAGTTCTTCACTCCCGGCTGCCCGGGTCGAAAGTTGGCAATGTCTTGAACACCAGCCCGTTTTACCCCTATACCCAATCCGTTCAGGATCGGGATGCTGCGCGTCATGGTGACGGCAGGTTGACAAGGTGGTTCCTGGATCCACCCTACAACAGGCAATATCCCCTGGATATCCTTGATGATTATGTAAAGGAGGGCGGTCTTTCTTCGACAACTCCTGAATTTATCCAGGATGGAGACATGGAAAAGATTGCCGTGCCCACAGATTTCCTGGGTATCAATTACTACAACCGCACAATCAACGATACTAACAATGCCAGAGCACAAGACCCTGCTTATCGTGAAAACGAAAGAACGGACATGGGATGGGAAATATTCCCCTTTGGATTGTACGAATTTCTGGTCAGGATTTATTTCACCTACAAGCCGGCTGAAATCATGATCACAGTGAATGGAGCCAGAGATTCTGATGGACCCGACGGCGAGGGTAGGGTGCGCGACGCAGGGCGGATTGCCTACCTGAGGTCTCACATTGCTGCCGTCCACCGGGCGATTGAAGCTGGCGTACCTGTGACTGGATATTACGTCTGGTCACTTTTGGACAACTTTGAATGGGGGCAGGGTTTTTCACAGAGATTTGGTCTGATCCATGTGGACTATCAGACCTTGAAGCGGACCCCCAAGGACAGCGCCCTCTGGTACGGGCATGTGGCGAAAACCAATCGAATGGAAATGGTAGAGGGATTCCCGCCAGGCAGCCAGGAGTGTTTTGGGTGCCCTGAGGGCTATCTCATGATTACTGGATCTTAAAGGTTTTGCTACAAATGAATACTATTCCTGATTCTGTGCCGAAATGAGAACGAAATTTGGGAAGAAGAAATGTGATTTATCGAAAAGGTGCGTCCACCTCGGACGCACCTTCTTTGGTACTACCTTGCAGGCAGATGTGGGATTAATGGATCTTATCCACTTCAGCCTGAAGCGCAGTTTTGATCGAAGAAAACTCCAAACCTTTGCCGGTAACATAATCTTTGATCAACATGCCCGGGTCTGGCATTTTGCTGCCGATCACTGATTCAATGGTTTCTTGTTTTACTCCCCAATCCAGTAAATTCTGAAACGTTGTGGACCCCGTAACCTTGTAGGCTACCTGATCTGTGGATGGTAAGGGAGTGGAAGCAATCTGGGTTTTAGCAGTGGATTGAATGTCTGGTTGTGTTCCATCAGCGGCAATCTCAGGCACCAGGTGAGTCTTCAGGAATTCTGCCTGTTCCGGGAGCATTTTATTTTGAGCATCTAGGATGTCCGCTGCTTCGGAGAATAGATAGGTGTCTGTGGCTGTGGAAAGGTCAACGGGCAATCCTTTATAAAACGCCACGAACATCCGTATGGAGGCGGTGCCAATTTCTACTGGAAGGGAAGTATAGAGGGTCTCCAATTCCTTGACCTGGAAAAGCGCCAGATCGGTTCCGGATGGAATACGGAATGCGATCTGCAAATCTTCCAACGGGACATCAAAGTTTTTGTTGACATCACCAAAGGTGTATGATCCGCGGATGTCTGCCGGGTCAGCTTGACCGGCAAATTCACCTTCCGTATAAGTGGCGGCAATTTTAGAGGATTCGGTTTGCCACAGGTTCATCGCTGAGCTTACGCCAATTCCGCCAAAGAGCAGGAATACCACCAGCGCGCCAAGGGAAAATGAATTAAGTTTCATTTTATTTGACTCCTGAAGTCAATGTTTGAGTTTTTTCAGGCAATTTGGAGAGATGCCCGGCAGCGAAAGTGACGGTTCCTGCAACGGGGCAATGAGCCTCAGAAGTGCATTCCAGGCAGGAGATGCACTGGTGATCGCGTACAACGGATGCAGAGGACACATTGATGTTCATCGGGCAGGTGATATCGCAAGCTCCATCCAGTTTGCAGGTGGACGATTCCCGACGGATGCTGAAGATGCGAAAAAGGTTGGAAATTCCGAGCACCGCACCATACGGACAGGCATATTTACACCAGGGTCGTTCCACTACCAGGGAGGCCAGCAGAGTCACCCCCAATACAATTAACCCGCCAACAGCCACTTCACTCGACCAGAAATTGAAGAGGGCATAATACGGGTCAACATTTTCAAAGAACAGTGTGCCAGTGTTGATGGTCATATAGATAACCCAGGCCAGTACGAGGTAACGGGTGTACCGCAGGATCCTATCCAGTTTGGCGGGAATGAAATGGTTATACCGGCGCTTCTTAAAGATCTTCCGACCGAGTCCTGCGACCCATTCCTGGATGGTGCCCAGCGGACACACCCACCCGCAAAATACCGGTCCAAACAACAATGCTGTCAGCAGACTGATGATCATAAGAACAAAGGATGATTCATGGATCTTTTGGATGAACGATCCAGCGGTGATGTAATGATAAAGTGTCTCCACACCTCCAAATGGGCAGAGAGAATGCAGAGAGGCGCTGGAGAGGATGGGAATGTCGACTCCGGTTTCAACCAGCGTGTGGTTGATTGCGATCAGGGCAATGAGGCTGAAGAAAAAGATCTGAATGATTTTGCGGATCCAGATGTTCCTTCGAAAAAACCTATGGCTAAAGAGTCCATTTTGGGCGGGTGCTTTCACAATTCATTCTCCTTGGATCTCGTGTCGGGTTGATACCTGTCAGATCATATCGAAATCTCGTGAAGAACTTTTGAAGATGATGAGAAGGAATTGTGTAAATCGGAATTCCAATTGATTTTTATTTACGGGATGAGACCAGACGTTGGATGATTAACCACCTTGATGAATGCCTGGCAAAGAATCAGCTGATGGATTTGTTCCATAACTGTTCTTGCCAGGTCTGATTTGCATGTCCGGATCTATGGTCAGCTGTTGGAATGACTTATCGACGTTGAAGAAAATGGGCATTGGAAAATGCCCGTCATCTTCAGCCAGATAAACATGGAAAAACAGGATTTGATTCTGCGTTCTGCTTTATGCGCCGTTATTACTGCGAATGATGTTTTGCTCTTTCTTTAGAATGGCTTTTTCATAAGTGCTGATTTTGTAATTCAGGATTTCAAGGGTTTTCTGCAGCTCCTGCATTCTGACTTCAAGTAACCCCCGCTGTTTTTTCAAGATCTCTTTTCGCTCCTCGATGGTCGAATCTCCCTGCAATACCAGACCCACATAGTCGATCAATTCCTCGATCGGCAGACCTGCGCTGCGCATGCATTTGATAAAATCCACCCATTCCAAATCTGTCTGATTGAAATCACGAACCCCGATTTCATTCCGGTTGACACCAGGAAGCAGCCGATGCGTTCATCATAACGCAGTGTATCCGTTGTCAGGCCGAACTTTTCACTTACTTCTGCGATTTTCATCAACAACCTCCATTAAAAGTGTAGCACTCTGACTTAACTCCAGGTCACGAGGTGAAAATATATTAGCCCAACATCTTATAATCTTCCTGCTTGACTGGCTCCAGCCATTTTGCCGGACCAGCCTTGGGATTAACCTCGATTGCGAGATGGATGAACCAACTGTCCTTCGCTGCACCGTGCCAGTGCTTCACTCTGCCAGGAATTTCCACAACATCACCCGCATGAAGTTCTCGGGCTGGTTTTCGCTTCTCCTGATACCAGCCCCGCCCACCGGTCACCAGCAGGATTTGTCCGCCCGGGTGTATATGCCAGTTATTTCGGCAGCCAGGTTCAAAAGTTTCATTTGCTATGAGAAATTCCAGCGGCGAGTTGCCAGGAACGATCATGGCGAGGTAACACTGTCCGACAAAATTCTTTCTCAATGGCTCGGGTAGAGGTTCGCCCTTTGGGAAGATTGCGCTATTCGACAAATCAAGTTTCATCATAGTTTTCCTCGAAATTACAGGCAAATTCTGTAAATATTGATAATGTCCTGTTTGTTCAACGGTACAA
Source organism: Anaerolineaceae bacterium (assembly GCA_003501835.1). Taxonomy (GTDB): domain Bacteria; phylum Chloroflexota; class Anaerolineae; order Anaerolineales; family Anaerolineaceae; genus UBA6107. Next base: position 16,907 of record DNOU01000035.1, read on the forward strand.
AAACCTGAAGAATACCACCCCCACAGGCACTTTCTGCCATTGCGTCAAAGTTCGTTTCTTCAATACCCAGCTCTTTCAATGTACTTTGCAGCCCCAGGGTCTTGAAGAAGAAATCTGAAAGCATTTCAATGCTTTCTCTGCAACCATAGTCTTCTCAAGGGATGGGTCTATTCCAAATACATTGACGCCGAACTGATAGAATTTCGCAGCCGTCTGTTCATTCAAAATATACTTCATCCAGCGCGGTGTCAGAATCGCCAAACCCAGGCCGTGGGTAATGTCGTAGTAGCCGGAAAGCTCATGCTCCATCCTGTGGCAGCTCGAGACCACCTTTTTTCCACCTTGCATCAAACCATTTAATGCCAGAGCGGACGACCACATCAGGATGGCTCTTGCATCAAAATTGCCTGGTTGTTCCATCGCAACCGGTGTGAATTCAATAATTATTCTTAACTGCGCTTCCATAAAGCTGTCAAGCAATGCCAGGTCATTGTTGAAGGTGAAGTATCCTGTATCAAACAGATGAGACATGATGTCAACGGAACCACAGGCTGTTTGGAATTTACTAACACTGTAAGTGATCGTGGGATCCAGGAATGCCACTTTTGGTCTTAACTGTTCAGAGCCCAGGCCCCTTTTTCGTTGGTTTCTTTATTAGAGATGACGGCACCCCCGTCCATTTCTGAGCCAGAGGCTGCAATGGTGACGATGGCATCAATAGGCAGAAACAGATCCGTTTTAGCTGTTCCATTGCACAAATCCCAGGCGTCTCCATCGTAAAAAGCAGCAGATGCAATACCTTTCGCGGCATCGATTGTAGAACTGCCTCCAACCGCCAGGAGCACATCCACCTTTTCTTTCTTACAAATGGCAGCTCCATCGTTTAGCGAGGTGTAGTTCGGGTTGGGTTCGATGCGACCCGGAGGACGATGGTTGAAAATTGGTGAATGAACGTCCAAAAATCACGAACTTTTCGTTCTATCGTTCAAATGCAAATTCTTAAGATAATTCAAGTTCTTCATTGTCACAAAAGGTCAATCGTTGCCAAAAATGGATGTCCGTAAACATGTTTAAATCATCCATTATAGAAATTAGTCGAAAATCGAATCATGGCCTTCTATGAAGAAGATTACATACTTGTACTTGATCTAATTTCATCTTACCTTTCAGGTCTCTTTGACACCCTTTACTCCTTATTCACCTGTAGGTAGTGTGTACAGTTCCTCAATTGTCATCCCAAAGGTATCACTTACGTATTGCTCCATCAGATCCACGGAATGCTGGTAAACATCCATGATTGCGGGATCGTTGTAAGCTTTAGTGAAGTATTCTTCCACGGTCTTATCAGGGTAACTGCACCAGATGTCGAAATGCTCACCGGTATCAATAAAATACTCAAAACTCCCGCCGCCCTGGCTGTTATCGTCCACGCTAGCGATAAATTTCTTTTCCGCCGCGTGCCAGGTGACAACAATGCGATATTCATCACTTATGGGAGTAAAAAATCTAACGTCGAACTCCTTCTCCCCCCACTCGGGGCGGTGGACTTCCATGTTGACATCTTTTCCGCCGCGGTATTCATATAAATAGACCGCATTAGGCTGGTCCGCGTAAAAGCCCAGGTTCTTGAGCGTCGGCGGCGCATAAGGCAGCGCGAATAATTTCTCAGGAGTCATTTTGAAGGTGTTCTTAAGGGTCTCGTTAAAAAGGCGCACTGGCGCGAGCACCACATCTTCGTCCTCCTTAACCTCCATAGCCGCGCGAATCGCCTGCTCCACACTCGAGCGATTTGCTGGATCGGGGTTATTACTGATGTTGTTGGTGTCATAAACATAATTCATAAGTTGTACGCCGTCCTTGTACATTTGGCAGACGTAGACCTTGTGAACGCCATAATAACCAACCGACAACTTGTAATCACCTTCCAAATACATTGAAGTTCGGATGATATTCTCATCCGATTCAAAAGGAGGAGGTCCCCATGCGGCATGGTGGATGGTGAAAGAAACATCCTCGCCGTCAAAGAAAGCCTGATGACTGGCATCATCAAGGTTGAAACCGAGTTCGGCAAGGGTTGTGGCAATGATGAAATCCTTAACCTCAAGGTTTGGATAGATGGTCTCGAGGGGGGACAGGTCCTCAATGGAGGAGTTTGCTAGATGGAGCTGGCGCAGGTTGGTCAGCCCGGCCAGGGGAGTGAGGTCAGAGATGGTCGAATTATCGAGCATGAGGACTCGCAAATTGACCAGGTTCGCGAGCGCGCTGTACTCTTGAGCATGGCTGCCGGAAAGGACCAATAGCTGGAGGTCCGTCAGCCCTGCGAGTGGCGAAACATCTGCAACGGGGTTACCAGCCAGCGACA
>DNOU01000206.1:0-2822 GCA_003501835.1 Anaerolineaceae bacterium
TGAAACGGGTGTTCAGGGCGGTGGACCCTATTCCCTGCAGGTCAGTCTCAGTCAGGGGAGTACTCCGCAGGTAACCACTCCAGAACCATTGCCCCCGGCAACCGGCGAGCCGCTAAGCCAATCTGAAATTGATGCACTCCTTGCCCGCCTTCCGGCTTTGCCACCGGGCACAGGTGAGCAGGTAGCCTTTCAGTACCCGGTGCAATTGCTGCCTCCTCCCCGGCCGGGAAATGTGATTGAGGATCCCTTTCCTCCTTCCTCCACCCAGCCTGCCCCCCAAATCGAATCCTCAGAACCGCTCAAGGTGCTGCGGTTCTCCCCCGAAGGGGAGATCCCCATTGCGCCTCTGGTTTCGGTGACCTTCAACCAGTCCATGGTACCGCTGGGTACCCTGGGGGATCTCAAAAACCAGGAGGTTCCGGTAAAGATCGAGCCGGAATTGCCCGGTACCTGGCGCTGGCTGGGAACCAATACGCTGACATTTGAGTACGATTCCACCCAAATCGACCGCCTTCCCAAGGCTACCTCCTACCAGGTGACCGTCCCCGCCGGGATCAAATCGGTTACCGGAGCGGTTCTTAATGATGAAGTCAGGTGGTCATTTGAGACCCCCGCTCCGACCCTGGTACAAAAATACCCTGAAGGCATCCCCCAAAAATTGGATCCGCTGATTTATCTGGAATTTGATCAGTTAATCGATCCCGAAGCGGTTTTAAAAACAATCCAGCTTTACGCGGGCAATGCATCATTTGACCTGACGCTGGCCAGCGAGGAAGAGATCAAAGCGGATAAAACGGTCAACGAGTTCATTAAGAATGCACAGGAAGGGCGTTGGATGGTTTTCAAGGCGCAGCAGCGCCTCCCTGCTGCAAGCTCCATTTCCGTGACCGTGGGACCCGGCACGCCATCTGCCGAGGGGCCGAACGTGACCAGTCAGGCGCAGTCCTTCAACTTTTCCACTTTCGCCCCCCTGGACTTGCTGGATCACGGATGTTATTACGGTAACAATGAATGCCCACCGTTGACCCCCCTCTATATCAAATTCAATAACCCACTCGATGAAAGCCTCAACATTGATTCCCTGGTAAAAGTATCCCCTGAAATTCCAGGGTTGACGATCAATTCATACGGCAACACATTGGTTCTCAGCGGGGATACCACGGGTCAAACCACTTACACGGTGACACTCTCGGCTGACCTGAGGGATTCCTTTGGTCAACGCTTGGGAAAGGACGCAACGCTTTCCTTCCGGGTGGGTAGCGCTGAACCAAACCTGCATGGACCGGACAAATTACTGGTTACCCTTGATCCCACTTCAAAACAGGCAAACCTGGCGCTCTATGTTATTAACTACAAAAAGTTGGCGGTGAAGATCTACGCCGTTCAGCCTTCCGACTGGGACGCCTTCACAGAATACTTTCGCACCTGGCAGCGCCGGGATACCCCTGCCCAGATTCCGGGTCAGCTGCTCTACGACCAGACGATCAAGCTCGATATTCCGGCAGATCAACTCACTGAAGTGGAAATTAAGCTCACCCCCTATTTGAAGAATGGTTTCGGGCATTTCATTGTCAAAGTTGAACCCCCCGCCGGCATGTTCACTTCGAATCAGGATCAAAATAAACGGCACTACCAGACCGTTCTCAGTTGGGTTCAGGTAACCCACATCGGCGTGGACAGCTACACGGACGCCAATGATATGGTCGTCTGGACAACGGATCTACGGGATGGTTCTCCCTTGTCCAACGTGACGCTGCACCCCAACCATGGAGGATCCGATTTTTCAACTTCAAACGAAGGCACTGCCCGGGTATCCATCCCCCTGGGAGCCACCACCCTGACAGCAACCCTGGGGAACGACAGCGCCCTTCTGGTACATTCTCCCTACGGCTGGGATGAACCCGGATGGACAGCCGGATCCACAGTGGACTCACTGCGCTGGTTTGTTTTCGACGACCGCCAGATGTACCAGCCTGGAGAGGAAGTCCACATTAAAGGCTGGCTGCGGCGTATCGGAGGTGGTCAGACCGGTGATGTCAGCCTCGTGGGAAGCGGTATTTCCTCGGTCAGTTATGCGGTCACAGATCCCCAGGGGAATAAGATAGGAGACGGTACCACAAATGTCAACGCCCTGGGCGGATTCGACTTTGTCTTCACCCTACCCGAGCTTGTCAATCTTGGCTATGCGCAAATATCGCTGTCCGCACAGGGAAATCCTGCAGGTTTGAATGGCGCAAATGATTACCATCGCTTCCAGATTCAGGAATTCCGCCGTCCAGAATTTGAAGTGAATGCCAAAAATGAAACCAGTGGACCCTATTTCGCAGGAGGCAGTGCGTTGGTCTCGGTATCTGCCAGATATTATGCTGGCGGACCGCTACCCAACACCAATGTGACCTGGGAGGTCACCACATCGCCTGGCAAGTACTCACCGCCCCACTGGCCGGATTTCGTCTTCGGTGAGTGGTCACCCTGGTGGGCAAAGCCCATCGCCTATGATTACCCCTGGTTTGATGAAGAGCAAGAGAAACAGACCTTTACCGGTGTGACAGATGCAGCCGGCATGCACTACCTGCAATTGAAACTTGATCAGACGGGTGATCCATCGTTGGATCCTCAACCAATGAGCATCAAGGCGCAGGCCACGGTGATGGATGTTAATCTTCAGGCATGGGCTGGAAGCACAAATTTGCTGGTTCACCCGGCCGAGCTTTATGTGGGTTTACGCAGCGAGCGTTACTTTGTGGAACGCGGTGATCCCCTCAAGATCGAATTCATTGTCACTGACCTGGAAGGCAATGCCGTCCCGGATCGGGCGGTCA
>DNOU01000206.1:2874-3305 GCA_003501835.1 Anaerolineaceae bacterium
GTGAGCGGGGCGCAGCACCCGCCTTCACGCACAGTGGAGCAGGAAGAGGTGACTCTGGTTCCCGACAGGGAAAGCTACGAACCAGGAGATACTGCGCAGATCCTGGTGCAATCCCCCTTCTCCCCTGCTGAAGGTTTGCTGACCGTCAGCCGGAACGGATTCCTGTATACCACCCGCTTCCAGGTGGAAAACGGTTCAACAACCCTGTCCATTCCGATCAAGGAAGAGTTCATCCCCAATTTGAACATCCAGGTCGACCTGGTGGGTGCAGCTGACAGAACCGATGACGCAGGTAATGTTTTGAAGAATGCTGCTCAACGTTCTGCTTATGCCACCGCTTCTTTAAGCCTTAAGATTCCCCCCATCCAGCGTGAATTGACAGTGAATGTCACCCCTGAGGTCACACGCCTGGAACCTGGCGGCAAAACCAA
>DNOU01000206.1:3373-9355 GCA_003501835.1 Anaerolineaceae bacterium
TACTGGCGAATCCGTTGCGGATGGCTGCGCAATTGGAAGTAGCCGCCGGATTTGGCGGAGGGGACGTTGGAGCACCGCAGGCGATGGCGACCCCAGGATTGGAGATGATGTTCAGGGCAGATTCAGCCAAATCTGCAGACGAACCGGGTTCCCCGGTTACCCTGCGGACAAACTTCAATCCCCTGGCTGCTTTCGTTCCAGCAGTCCATACGGATGCTGAAGGGTTGGCTAGGGTGTCTGTCGAATTGCCTGATAACCTAACCCGCTACCGCATCATGGTGGTGGCAGTCGACGAAGGCGGGAAACGTTTTGGCACCGGCGAATCCAATCTCACCGCCCGACTGGCTTTGATGGTGCGCCCTTCAGCACCTCGTTTTCTCAATTTCGGCGACCGCTTTGAGCTTCCGGTGGTTCTGCAAAACCAGACCGATGCACCCATGGAAGTGAACGTGGCAGCCCGGGCAGGCAACCTCGAGCTTGCACTTTCGGGGGTCAAGGTAACCATTCCGGCGAATGACCGCATCGAAGTGCGCTTCGCAGCAAGCACAGTGATGGCAGGAAGCGCAATCGTTCAAGTTGCTGCTGTATCTGGTGAATATTCAGATGCCGCGGTGGTACAGATCCCGGTCAACACTCCAGCCACCAGTGAAGCATTTGCCACCTACGGAGTGATCGACAATGACGCAGTCGCCCAGCCCATCCTGCAGCCAGGCGATGTTTTTCCGCAATTCGGCGGCCTTGAGATCAGTACCTCGTCCACTGCCCTGCAGTCGTTGACGGATGCCGTGCTCTACCTGGTGAAATATCCCTTTGAAAGTAGCGAGCAACTGGCATCCCGGGTGCTGGCGATTTCTGCACTGCGCGATGTGTTGAGCTCCTTCCAGGCGGAGGGGTTGCCCGCGCCTGCTGAGTTGGAAGCCACGGTGTCCAGCGACATCCAAACCCTGCAAAATCTGCAAAATAATGATGGCGGCTTCCCCTACTGGCGGCGTGGTTTCGAATCCATCCCGTTCAACACCATCCATGTGACACACGCCCTTTACCGGGCTTCGCAAAAGGGTTACACCGTATCTGAGGAAATGCGCCAGAACGCACTTGCCTATTTGCGAAACATCGAATCGCATTACCCCGCCTGGTATTCCAAGGAAACCCGGCAGACCCTGAGTGCTTATGCTCTGTATGTGCGCAACCTGTGGGGAGATCACGATCCTTCAAAGGCATACCGCTTGATCACAGAAGCAGGGTTGGAAAACCTTTCCATGGAAGCGGTGGGATGGTTGTGGAGCGTGGTGGATAATGAAACCCACCTGGCATCGATCCAGAAATATGTAAACAACCATGTGGTGGAAACATCGGGGTCAGCCAACTTCACAACGAATTACACAGACCAGACCTACCTGCTGCTCTCCTCCGACCGGCGAACCGATGCCATCCTCCTGGATGCAATCATGGAAAAAGACCCGCAGAGCGACCTGGTGGTCAAGGTGGTCAAGGGGCTGCTGGCTCACCGAACAAAGGGACGTTGGGAGAACACCCAGGAAAACGTCTTCGTGCTCCTGGCGCTGGATCGCTATTTCAACACCTATGAAGCACAAACGCCTGATTTTGTGGCGCGTTTCTGGCTGGGTGACCGTTATGCAGGCGCCGATGAATATCGCGGCCGCACTGCCGATACCCACGATACGTCCATCCCCATGACCGAGGTGATTGCTCAAACAGGCGGCGAGGATCTACCCGCCAACATCATCCTCAGCAAGGAAGGTACGGGCAGAATGTACTACCGCCTGGGCTTGAGCTATGCCCCCACCGATCTTGACTTGAAGGCATTGGACGCCGGGTTCGTCGTACAGCGTGAGTATGAAGCCCTGGATGATCCCGCAGATGTGACCCGGGATAGCGACGGCACATGGCACATCAAAGCCGGCGCGCGGGTGAAAGTGCACATCACCCTGGTCGCGACCAACCGACGTTATCATGTTGCCCTGGTCGACCCGCTGCCGGCCGGATTGGAGATCATCAATCCCGCCCTGGCGGTCTCGCAGGATGTGCCGAGGGAAGGTCCCTCCACCCTGCGCTATGGATGGTGGTGGTGGCGGCCCTGGTACGATCATCAGAATTTCAGGGATGACCGGGCGGAAGCCTTCACAACGCTCCTCTGGGACGGAGTGTATGAATACAATTATTACGCCCGGGCTACCACGCCAGGAACGTTCATCGTCCCACCGACAAAGGCTGAGGAAATGTACTCACCCGAGGTATTTGGACGATCAGCAAGCGACCGGGTGATCGTGGAATAGCCAACGATTATTCAATGATTGTCTCTGTCAAATGATCGTGATGAAATGACCTTACCCAGGGTAAGCAATGGAAAAATATGTGTAAAAAGCAAACGAATTTTGTATAATGATTTCATTAGTCTGGGGTGAAATAATTGGCATAGGAAAAATCATCACGTTAACGGGGAGTGTTACCATGGAAGACTCAGCAATTTCTTATTCACAAAACGTCAAAAGACAACATCATAAATTCAATAAGACCCTCAATCCATTGGTCACTTTGCTGACAACCATCAGTATTCTATTGATCGGTTTACTCTCGGCATGCGGCCCCTCCCCCGAAGAATTGGCAGCGTTTCAAACAGTAACTGCGATCGCCGCGTTTACCCCTACCCCATTACCCAGCCCGACTCAGGCTGGCATTACCTCTGACCAGGATCTAACGTCCATTATTGAATCAGCCACCGACGGGGATGTGATCACACTGGCTCCCGGGGTTTTCACTTTGACACATGGCTTAAACCTCAATAAAAACCTGACGCTGATTGGTGCAGGCGCTGCTCAAACCACCATTACGACCACCATCCCTTACTCCGAGATTACCACCATGTTGATGTTTTCAGGCTCTGGTACACTGACTTTCAAGGGCATCAAGATGGAATACGCTGGCAACGATCCGGCGGCAGTGTTGTTCATGCAGTCTGGCAACCTGGTGCTTGAAGATTGTATTTTGACTGGCGCCACCCTTTCTGCTTCCGGAAAACAAAACGGTGCAATCAGCATGGCAAATGATGCTACCGCTGTCATCCGCAACAGCCAGATTGCCGGCAGCCTGAATCGAATGGATCCCGAGAATCCTCAGAAAATACCCGGCGGAATATTTCTGGCAGGTACCAACAAGCTGAATCTTGAGGGGAGCAGCATTACGGATTCATACATTGGTGTTTACGCCTACGGTCAGGCTCAGGTTACCATTACCGGTGGACGGTTAAGCCATAATTATTCCGCTTTGACGTTGCTCGAAACTGCCACCGCAAGCATCAGCGACAGCATCTTCTCTAACTGTTTGGGTTCCTGCATTGTGACCGTTGATGATTCACAGGCGACAATTTCAGACAACACTTTCAGAGACGCTCCTGAAAGGCTGGCCATTCAGGTGACCGGGAATTCAAAGGCTCAGATCATCCACAACGCATTTACCAACTTCATGTCAGCCATTATCTTCATGGATAATGCCTCAGGTGAAGCCGTGGAAAACACCCTGGAGGGTTTCAATAATATTGGTATCGTTGTGGAAAGCTCTTCTGCCCCGACTTTATCCAACAATATCTTTTCCCCAGGCACAAATAATCAGGAAAAGGCGATTGGCATTCTCTATCAGGATTCCGCTGCAGGTGAAGCGCGCGATAACCATTTCTCAAATTTGTTTCTGGGGATAAGCGTGAAGGATGACGCCTCTCCTCTATTGGATTCCAACACGATCGGATCCTGCTTCATGGGCATCTCTTATTCGGGCAACGCCAAAGGCATAGCCAACAAAAATATCATTCGCTTCGGAGAGACTGGCATTCTCATCGACGCTCCAGCCTTGCCGGTAATCACCAATAACTCCATCCAGGCTTACTCCTTTGCACTGTCTTCAGACCCTGAAGACTGGATCAACCAGCTTAATACCAGCGGCAATGATTTGACCAGTGGACCACCCGAAATCGTAGTCGTGACCATAACGCCCACCCCATAAACAGCGCTTGAAATAGCCGGCACCCTAAACCTGAAAGCTGCCGGCTTCTTCGTTCTCTGGATGTTGTCATGCCCATTGAATTTGAAGCTGATGCAAAGTCCAGGATGTTACTATCGCCGGGTTCTTGCTGTGGCTCTTGGCGAAAAGGTGGGTGAATTGCGTGAGCAGTGAGGGGTTAAGAACCTGTTTCGGGTGATTCTTACCAGGCGAAATAACAGCGATCTAAAATAACAATCTACCGTTTTTTGTGCCGTGCTTTGCGCGAGCTATGCTATCATTGTCCAAAGGAGAATCTGACATGCGTCCGGATTGGGATTCCTACTTTATGAAGATCGCTTACGCTGTTTCAGAGCGCAGCACCTGCGACCGCGCCTTTGTGGGCTGCGTGCTGGTGCTCGACAAACGCATTCTCACAACAGGCTTCAACGGCTCTCCCGCAGGTCAATCCCATTGTGACGAGGTTGGTCATCTGCTGGTGGATGGACACTGTGTACGCACGATCCATGCTGAAACCAATGCCATCATCCAGGCAGCGCTGCATGGCGTATCCACCCGTGGAAGTACCTGCTATGTCACCCATTTTCCCTGCATCAACTGCACCAAGGCATTGATCAATGCCGGCATCACCCGTTTGATTTACCACGTCGGTTATCGTATCGACGAAAACGCGCAGGATTTCCTGCGCGCAGCCAATATTGAAGTGGTGNNNNTAGTGCCCCTCCACCCATTCTTCACCCCTGGGTCCGATTTCCTTTTTCCAAACTGGAACAATCTCCTTCAAGCGGTCGATGCCATAACGTGCTGCTTCGAACACCCCTTCATCGCGGTGGGCGGAAGCACAGGCGATCACCGTGGTTGGGGTGCGTGGAGCCAGCCGTCCAATACGCTGCATCACCGCAATTCCCTCCACTTTCGGCCAGCGTTCATGGATCTCACTGGCAACCTGCTGCATTTTTTCCTCAGCCATTGGGATATAGGCTTCGTATTCCAGGTATTCGGTCTCTCGATCTTCGCGATGGGTCACTGCCCGCACCGTGCCGGTAAATAAGACGACCGCTCCGGTGGTGGGCAGGGTGATCTTTTCCACCAGGTCATCAAGATCAATTTCTTCAGAAGTTACAGCGATGAACAACGGGTACTCACTCATTGATCACATCCCCCGAGCGCCCGCCATGCTTTTCCACCAACCGGATGTTCTGGATTTGCATGGTCTTTTCCGCTGCCTTGGCCATATCATAAATCGTCAAGGCGGCGACAGAGACCGCTGTCAGGGCTTCCATCTCCACGCCTGTTTTACCGGTAACCCGGGCAGTAGCCGTGATCCTGACTCCGGGAAGAGCTTCATCCAGCTCAAGATCCACTTCAACCTGAGTCAATGGCAGCGTATGTGCGAGGGGAATGAGTTCAGCGGTGCGCTTTGCTGCCTGGATACCTGCAATCTGTGCCACGGTGATCACATCGCCTTTTTTTACCTCGCCCGACCGGATCAACGCCAGGGTTTCTGGTTTCATCCGCACCTCACCCCGGGCAATAGCAGTGCGAAATGTCTCCGCTTTCTGGGAGATATCCACCATGTGTGCCCTGCCATTTGCATCCAGATGCGAGAGCTTCTGCACCATGAACCGTCCTCCATTGACTGTGCGACAGTATTAACTAACTTCAACCGCCGATTTGCGACATGTGGCGCGATGCAGGCAACACTTTTTCCGCCAGTTTGTGTCCTTCAGGTTTGTTGGCGACAGCCTGTTTGATATACGGTGTCAGATCCTCGCCCGCCCTCAGCGCGTCACGGATGAAAAGTTCGCCATCCACGAGGAGGCAGGAGCGAAGATGACCATCAGCGGTCATGCGGATGCGGTTGCAATCCTTGCAGAACTGCTCTCCCACTGGTGAAATAAACCCGACTGTCCCCATGGCACCAGGAATACGAAACGTTCGTTCAGGCCCATTCCCTTTTTCAGCCAC
>DNOU01000206.1:9387-19276 GCA_003501835.1 Anaerolineaceae bacterium
CCCCAATCTTGACCATTGGACACGGGCATCAATTCGATGAATCGAACATGCCAGGGATGGTCCACAGACAGTTTCGATAACGATATCAGTTCATCATCATTCAAACCGCGGACAACCACCGTATTGATCTTCACCGGTTTCAGCCCTGCTTCCTCGGCTGCCAGGATACCCTTCCAAACGAGTGAAAAATCGCCAAAGCGGGTGATGCGGTGAAATTTCTGGGGGTCCAGGGTGTCGAGACTGATATTCACCCTCATCAAACCAGCATCCGCCAGCGGTTTTGCCAGTTTTTCAAGCAAAACTGCATTGGTGGTCAGGTTCAAATCAGCGATACCGGGAATTGCGGCAATTTTGCGCACAATTTCAACAATATCACGCCGCACCAGGGGTTCGCCACCTGTGATGCGGACTTTGTTGATCCCCAGGCTGACAGCTGCCTGAACCACNNACGCATCGCAAGTTGCAGCGGTCAGTGACCGAAAGTCGAAGATAAGTGATGGTCCTTCCAAATGGATCGATCAGCATGGTTGTTTTACCTGCAATGGTTGGGATATCATCTAAAGGAGTATTTTGATACCTGTCAGCGATGCTCCCTTGGAAGCTTCATCCACCGCTGACGGGTGAAAATAGCGCTATTTCATCTTCAGCATTTAATTGGTGCGATCGATCTACAAATTCCCGATTGACCGTGATGATCACCGTATACAAACTGGGGGTTACAGCCGGATAGAGGCGAACAAGCTCATCCAATAAGTCGCGCACTGTGGCAGGGGTCTGCAGATCCAGAGTGACTTGCGATTGCCCAACTCTTTCCTTGATAATGGAATAACAATGAATATTGACTTTCATCTTTCGTCCGTCTGAATGGGATCTTTTTTGGGAAAACCAACTCCTCAACGCTGTTGCCTGAGAGGTGACAAGATCATGTCAAACACGTTAAAGTTTATAGATTATATCATAAATCCCTTGAAAAGAAGCTTGAAATTCCTGAAATGAAATTCCTGAAATTCACTGTGTGCGTGAAATTCCCTGACAAACATCCTCAAATGAGGATGCAACACCTCAGAAGAGCACAATTCTCTTAATGAATAGTAATTCGGATTTGCTTGCGTTGACTAGAATGACTGAAAGTGACCGGTCTCGATCAGGTGGACAGCGGTGGATTTGAAAACTGCAAGGACCTCTTTGCCTACCGCAAGATTCATCTCTTCCGCTGACGGACGGGTCACCAGTGCGGTCAACGGAAAATCTGCTTCCAGCTCGATCCGCACAAGCGGACCCTGGTTGAACATGTACCGGATGCGGCAGGGCAGGTGATTGCGGGCAGTAGATTTGGATACTTCAGTCCCCGCCAGATAGAGGGTTACATCTTCGGGTCGGAGACATGCATAGACTTCCTGCCCAATTACGCCATCTCCCACTGCCTCGAGTGAAAATCCATTCGCCTGAATTTGCACAAGTTCGTTTGAAAGACCAATGACCTTTCCAGGGATGATGTTTTCCACTCCCACAAACGCGGCAACTTCAGGTGTTTTGGGCCGCTTAAAGACATTTGCAGCCACATCCAACTGGTGCAGCTTGCCATCAAAGAGGATCCCGATCCGGTCACCCACAGCCAGCGCCTCCTGCAAATCGTGAGTGACATAAATACAGGTTTGCCCCGTGCGTGAAAGCAGCTCGCGAAGTTCGCGCAACAGTTCTGTGCGGGTGGGGGTATCAAGCGCGCTGAAAGGTTCATCCATCAAAATGAGTTCAGTCTCCAGGCAAAAAGCACGCGCCAGGCTTACCCGCTGCGCCTCACCTCCTGAGAGGTGCGCCGTTTGCCTCCTGGCAAGGTGAGAGATATGCAATTGCTCCATCCAGGTGTCGACTCGCTGGCGAATTTGTTCCGAATCCACCTGGCGAAACTTCAAACCGCTCGCAATGTTGTTCCTGACTGTACCTGACAAAAGTAAAGGGGATTGAAAAACCGTACTGACCTTACGACGGTAATCCAGTCCGGTAAGCTGTGGATCCGAGGTGAAGAAGACTTTTCCACGGGTGGGTTTGAGCAATCCCGCCGAAACCTGCAACAGTGTGCTCTTGCCTGCACCGTTCGGTCCCACGACCACCAGCACCTCGTTCCGGTTCACAGTCAATTCAGGCAGATCAAGGATAACGGTATTCTCTACACTAACGATCAGGTCGTGGATTTCGAGGAGGGCTGTCATGAGGTCACTTTCTGTGCTGTTGCAATACCGTCAGAGCAAAATTGACGAGGAACGCCAGTGTCAAGAGGATGAGGCTCAACGCAATGGCTGAAGCAAACTCTCCGCGGCTGGTTTCAAGGACAATTGCAGTGGTCAACACCCTGGTGGAACCCTTCAGGTTGCCGCCAACCATCATGGACGCACCCACCTCTGAAATGACGCTGCCAAAGGCAGCAATGAGGGCTGCCATCAAAGGCAGGCGTGCTTCCCTCCACAGCGAGAAGATCATCTGAATTTGGGAGGCGCCCAGACCCAGCAACTGCACACGCAGACGGGGATCGAGCTGTTGCAGGGCGGAAATTGTCAATCCGCCTGCCATGGGGAAAGAGATCAGCACCTGGGCGATCACAATTGCCCAGGGTGTGTAAATCAGGTGCAGATCTCCCAAAGGTCCGCTGCGCCAGAGGAAAATGGAGACCACCAGACCAACGACAACGGGCGGTAGCGCCATTCCGGTATTGATCACACTGATCCAAAATCTGCGTGTGGGAAAGTGTGACAAAGCAAGAAACGTGCCCAGCGGCAGCCCCAGTACCAGGCTGATCACCGTCGCGATGGAAGATACCTGAAGCGAAAGCAGGGTGATCCGGATCACCTCTGGATCACCCTGTAAGAGCAGCTGTATCGCTTTCCAAATGCCTTCGAAGATATTCTGCATTACTTCAATTCTACAACTTATTCAGGCTTGCCAGCATCCGGGAAGAAGAGTGGTTGACCGAACTTATCGACACCAAATTCCCCAATGATCTTCTGAACATCAGCCGAGACCAACCAGTCAGCAAATGCTTTGGCCCCGCTGTAGTTCGTTTTTGGCCATTTGTCGGGGTTGACCGTGATCACATGGTAAATGTTGAGCAATGCTTTGTCGCCTTCGTACAGGATGCTCAGATTCAGGGTGTCTTTCAACGCCAGGTAGGTGGCGCGGTCAGTAAGGGTGTAACCGTCTTTTTCAGAGGCAATGCGCAGGGTATCGCCCATGCCCTGTCCAGTGCTCAAGTACCATTCTCCCTCGGGCGTGATGGAAGCTGCCTTCCAGAGATTCAATTCGGCTTTGTGAGTGCCGGAATCATCACCACGGGAGACGAACAGTGCCTTGGCATTGGCAATGGCCGTGAAGGCATCCGCGGTGTTGGCACTGGCATTGATCTTTGCCGGATCAGCTTCCGGCCCAACGACGACGTAATCATTGTGCATGACAAGGAAGCGATCTTTTCCATACCCACCATCCATGTATGTCTTTTCAGAAGCAGGTGCATGTACCAGAAGGACATCAGCGTTACCTTCCTGACCCATCTTCAGAGCTTCGCCTGTACCCACAGCGACCATCTTTACCTTGTAACCCGTTTGCTGTTCAAAGAGGGGCAGCAGGGCATCGAGCAGGCCGGAATCCCGGGTACTGGTAGTGGTGGCGAGAATAATGTCCGGATTTTCAGGTGCGGGTACTGTTGCAGTGGGGATTACAGTGGGGGCGGTAGTGGGAGCCTTCGTGGGAACAAATTCCGTAGGGGCAACGGTGGGCTGGGTGCATGCCGCAAGAACCATGCTGAGTATCACAATCAATCCTAAAACTGACCACAAGCGATTCTTCATTTCCTACTCCTTTTCCTTGGATTTAATAAATCAGGTTTTCTCACCCTGCACTTCGCTGGATCTTGATCTGACAGGCAAATTGTTTAAGCAGATATCCTATCATGCAATACCTCGAGGATTGCATAAAGAAGAAACGATCTGTATAATTGTACATATACAGTTATACTAATAATCATACACCTCTGCTTTTTGATTGTCAATTACTTGTATTTCATGAATATTTCAGGAAGGTCAAAATGATCCTCAGGAATAATGATGAATATCTGTACCTGCAGATTGCAGAATCCATCCGCAGGGATATTGAAAATGGCATTTATCACACCGGTGATGCCCTTCCTCCAATACGCGATATCACCACCACCTGGCACTGTACCATCGGTACGGTTCAGAGGGCAATCCGCGAGCTGGAAGCCGAGGGCTTGGTTGTCACGCATGTTGGAAAGCGCACACGGGTCATTGGACCTGTCGAAGATGAACGCAAAGATTCACTTCGTAAAGCCAACCTCATTCATCGCGCAGAGACTTTCTTACTGGAGGTCATGGCAGCAGGTTTCGATGCTAATGAAGCCGAAGATGCCTTCCGCGTGGCAATCAACCGCTGGCAATCTGTATCCCAGGCACGGCCGCGCATCGGATTAAAGAACCTGCGTTTTTCTGGAAGCCATGACCTGGCCATTGCCTGGATAGCCACCCACTTTACCGAGATTGCCCCGGGGTACCAATTGCACCTGGAATTTGTGGGCAGCATGCCGGGTTTACAAGCCCTGGCCGCAGGCGCGTGTGATATCGCAGGTTCTCACCTGTGGGATGAGCAGACCAATACTTACAACACTGTCTTCCTCCAAAATCTCTTTCCCACAGAAAGAATCGCCATGGTCACCCTGGCACAGCGCCGTCTTGGCTTCATCACAAAACCCACCAACCCGTGCAATATCCACAGCTTTGAGGATCTTGCGCGTCCGGATGTGCACTTTGTCAACCGCAATGCAGGATCTGGAACTCGTGTTTATCTGGATTCAATGCTGAAGCAAAATGGCATTTCCCCGGATTCCATCCGCGGCTATGAGATGCAAAGGAACACTCACAATGAGATCGCTGCAGAAGTTGGGGAGAATCATGCGGATGTGGGCATTGGATTGGAAGCAGCTGCCAGGGCTTATGACCTGGAATTTCAATTTCTCACCCTGGAAAGATATGATCTGGTGATGAGGCAGAAGACAATTCACATGCCTGCAGTCGAGTTATTAATCTCCTGGCTCGAATCAACTGAGTTCAGAAAGATCCTTACCCGCATGGGCGGGTATGACCCTCATGAAAGTGGAAATGTTCATTGGACATGAGCCATTGAACGCAAAACAAAATCACCCGTTTAGTATTGGAAGGATTCCGGTGAAACCTGTTCCACCCAGGCATTGATGCCGCCTGCCAGATGCCGCACATGCTCAAAACCTGCTTTGCGCAGCAAATCAAGGGCACGGGCTGAGCGTTTACCCACGCGGCAAAAGACAACCATTTCACGCTGGCGGTCCAATTCATTCAGGTGATTGGACAATTGCTCATAGGGAATGGAAATCGCGCCAGTGATGCTTGACACCTGCTGCTCCACCGGCGTACGAACATCGATCAAAATCGGAGGAACCGGAGACTTCATCAGTGTATCCAGTTCTGTGGGCGAAATCTTCTCCGCGTCAGAGATCGGAATGAATTCCTCGTCCTGGCAAAAGTGCCCCGACTCTTCCAGGCGGGTAATTTGGGGATGCTGCCCGCAGACAAGACATTCGGGCTGCTTGGCAAGCTTCAGCGTCTGAAAAGATTCGTCCAGCCCATCGTAGAGAATCAACTTTCCGTAAAGCGGTGATCCAATGCCAAGCGCTACTTTGATCACCTCGGTGGCCTGCAGCGAACCGATCACCCCGGGGATCACGCCGAGTACCCCTGCTTCGGAACAACTTGGTGAAAGTTCGGGCGGCGGCGCCTCAGGGAAGATGCAGCGATAGCAGGGACCTCGGCGGGCATCAAACACACTGACCTGACCCTCAAAGCGGAAGATGGCGCCGTACACATCCGGGCGTCCTGTCAGCACACACAAATCGTTGATCAAATAGCGTGTGGAAAAATTATCTGTACAGTCCACCAAAATGTCATAGCCTGAGGCGATTCTTTCAGCAGTTTGGTCATTGAAACAATCGCAGATCGCATCCACCTGGATGAAAGGATTGAGGGCGGTGAGCCTTTCGCGCGCGGATTCCACCTTGGGTTGACCCAGATGTGGAGTATCGTGAATCACCTGACGCTGCAGGTTGGAAGCCTCCACCACATCATCATCCACAAGACCGATGTGCCCGATTCCTGCTGCAGCCAGGTAAAGACTCACGGGTGAGCCCAACCCACCCGCTCCGATGATCAGTACCGAAGTGGATTTCAACCTGCGCTGACCTTCGAGCCCGACTTCGGGGATCAGCAGGTGGCGGGAATATCGAAATACTTCCTCTTGCAAAAGGAGAGCAGACATGCTCAAATTATACACTCCTGGAACAATGGATCAATCTCGCTCGTCCGCTGGCGCCCGGAAAAGGCTTTGCAGCACCTCCTTCGGGCGAACCAACGGATGCGGTTCAGGTGAGCTTCAGAACGCACCGCATGCAGATCACGGCTCGCTTTTTCAAACCAGTCCGGCGGAGAAAGGACGTTGGCAATGGACGTCAGAGACCGATCCTTATGGTTTGTCTGAATGTTGATTTCTTTTTCAGTTGAATGAAGCGAATAAATATTCGGTTTCGCAATCCAAATCGCAAGTGCGGCCATGGTGGAAGCTCAGAATTGAAATTCCTGCATCAAACGGGATTCGTAAATCATTCCAAAAAAAGCATCCGATTTCAGACCATGGCAATGCAGATGCGCCTGTATTTTAGTTCATCTAATTTTTGTCTACACGAAGTTCAATCTACTGCCACCATGACATTGGATGCCTTAACCACCGCGTAAACTTCCTTTCCGACCTCCAATCCCAGGTTCTCCACCGAATCGCGGGTAATGATGGATACGATCGTCTCTCCCAGTGCGGTTTCAATGATGATCTCTGAATTCACACTTCCTGGAACGATCTCTTTGACTTTTCCCTTGATAATATTTCGTGCACTGATCTTCATTTCAGCCTCCTGCTCGTTAGTATGCAACTTTCATTATCACACAAAATGAGATAATTTTCATCTGGAATTTACCTGTGGGAAGAAATGGAAAATTCAGCAGCACTGATCGAGCGCAAGACACCACGGGGAATCGTTTGACGATCTTCAATCTGGGCTTAAAATAAACTACAATAAGCGTCAATGGGAAGGAGTGTGACCATGCAGATCTTCCTGATCCTTGCTCTCTTAATTGCCATTCTGGCAGTTATTTTTGCCGTGCAAAATATCACTGCAGTGACCATCACTTTTTTTAGCTGGAGTATTCATACTTCGCTGGCAGTAGCGTTGCTTTCGGCACTCGGCGTTGGGGTGCTGATCACCATTTTGCTATCGATTCCGGGCAGGCTGAAAGGTACCTGGAATTCTGCATCGCAAAAACGCAAACATACAGCCCTTGAGACTGAACGTGACCGCCTGCAGCAAAAACTGGATGAGCTCACTTTGGACAGGGACAAATTCTTAAAGAAGTGGGAAGACTCAGAATTGGAGATTACAGATCTGGAACAGCAAATAGCCAACCTTTCAGGTGCCTTGGAAGGGATGGATTCGGTATCCGGAATCCAGCCAGATTCCGATCCCACCCAACGGACTCCTTCTGAAACCTCCACCCCGGAAGGTGAGCAGCCATCCAACCTGCAAACGGGTTCATAGAGGAACACCCTTACTCAGCAACCCTGCCAGGATCATACTGGATCCTGGCGCAAGAGGTTCATCGTTGGTAATTTGAAATTTGAGGACCGTATCTGTTTTCGAACCAGAACCATCAAACCCCTTCAGGAGCACAAGCATGAGCCATATCGTTGCTGTGAATTCCAACTGCTACCACGGATTTTCCATCGAAGAAGCCATTGACGGCATTCAAGCCGCGGGTTTTCACTACATCGAATTGACCGCCACCAAAGGTTGGACGGAACATGTGTTTCCGACGATGAGTTTTTCCTTCCTTTGGTCGATCAAGGACCGCCTGCAACAGGCTGGTCTGACGCCATTTTCGATGAGCGGTCACACAAACCTGATGGATACCGAACGCATCCCCGACTTCATCTCCAATATGCGTCTTGCCAATTTTTACGGTTGCACCTATATCGTATCATCCATCGGAGAGGCACACCTGAAGGACAACGCGGTCACCTCCAACGAGGAAGTGGCAGAGCATATCCGCGCTTTGCTGCCCCATCTTGAGAATTACAACCTGATCCTGGTCCTCGAAAACCACGGTGAACATTCCACCGGAAAGGTCATTAAATCCATCGTCGACCTGGTGGACTCGCCCCGCGTGAAGATCAACTATGACACCGCCAACGTGCTTTACTTTGCCGGTGTGAACCCGATCGATGACATTCCGACCTGTATCGACAGCATTGCCTATCTGCACATCAAGGACAAAGCCGGTGGTCATCATGAGTGGAATTTCCCGGCGCTCGGCAAAGGGTATGTTGATTTTCCACGCATTCTTGCCCTGCTGGATCAAGCCGGCAATGAAAGCCCCATGAGCATCGAAATTGAATTCACCCAAAACGGACCGCACGATCTGGCAGAGGTGAACCGGGCTGTGCGCGATTCGTATACCTATCTGCGGAATCTGGGACTGACGATATCGTAGTGCAGTCTCACCGCCTGGAGTACCAGCAGATGAGATCCATGGAGGCAATCACATGATACGGATCGGATTGGTGGGCACCGGCGGAATGGGCACGGTGCACTACAACAACTATCAGCACATTGAAGGCTGCAAAGTGGCTGCTCTGGTGGGGATCACCCCGCAAAGCCGTGAGTGCTCTGAAAATTGGGGTGTACCCTTGTATGAAGACATCCATTCCATGGCGCTGGCTGAGCAGGTGGATGTGGTGGATATTTGCTCCCCCACCTTCCTGCACAGGGAACACGTGATGGAAGCCCTGTCGCTGGGGATGCATGCGATCACTGAAAAACCGGTTGCCCTGCATAAGAAGGATGCAGAAGAGATGTTTTCCCTTGCGGAAAGCAAGGGAAAGCTGCTGTTTGTCGCCCAGGTGCTTCAATTTACAAAGGAAGTGGAAGTGTTGCGGGAACTGGTCGCCAGTGAAGAGTACGGCAAACCGCTGGATGCCAGTTTCGAACGCCTTTCCGCCCGCCCCCGCTGGGTGCAAAATGGCTGGCTGTTTGACCGGGAAAAGAGCGGGCTGCTGCCTTTTGACCTGCACATCCATGACCTGGACTTGATCGTGAGTTTGTTTGGCAGGCCGGAGAGCTTTTCCTTCACCAGTACAGGTGGAAGAGATAAGGCGTACAGGGAACATTACCGTTTCCTGTACAATTATCCAGGGTTAAGCGTAGCGGCGGAAGCTGCATGGTTCAATGCGGATTTTCCCTTCACTGCCCGCTGGAGGGTTTATTTCGAAAATGCGGTGGTGGTCAATGATGGTTCCCAAGTCATTGCGTATCAGTTCGATCACCCCGCCCGCGTATTTGATACTCACGAAGACCTGCTCATTCCCACCGGCATCAATCTGCCTCCCACTGGTATGTTCCACCGGGAACTTTCGCACTTCATGGATTGCATTGCCAGGGGTGTGCCATCAGACCGTGTCACCCGTCAACAGGTGTTGACGGTCATTGACCTTCTCGAAGAGCTTGCCAAAGACTGACCGCAGACCAATCCAGCACCCGACTTTTACCTCGATCGCGCCTGGCACTGCCCTCCGGACGCGGTCTGTCATATCACGGATATGACATTCTTCCATTTCACACCATTCTTTCGGTCAATGGATTGACATGAGCCTTTCAAAGTGCTAACATGATGCATGTAATCGATTACAGTAATCGATTACATTATCCATATTCAAGAATAACGAATTCATTACTGGTGAGCCTGGAGTTGTA
>DNOU01000206.1:19439-25321 GCA_003501835.1 Anaerolineaceae bacterium
GCCGCAGAGCTGGGATACAGCGCATTGATCTTCACGACCTCTGATGATCTGACCCGCGAGCGTGAAGCTTTGGAAATGTTGAAGAAACGCCGTGCGGATGGTGCCATCCTCATGGCAAGCAATCTGGGCTGTGAATGGTTACTGGAGTACTCTGATCATTTTCCGGTGGTGCAGTGCTCTGAATTTGATCCCGGCGTCGATATTCCGCATGTTTCGATCGACAATTACCAGGCAACCCTGGAGACCATGGAATACCTCCTTTCGCTCGGTCATACCCGTATAGCGACGATCAGCAGCGAAAACCAATACAATTCCACCAACCTGCGGCTCAAAGGGTATCGGAATGCTCTTGTCCGGCAGGGTATAGAGGTTCGTGAAGATTACATTGCATATGCTTCTCGTGATTATTCGTTTAACAGTGGAAAGGCCAGGGCGCGGGAGCTTTTAGGGAACCACCCACACCCCACAGCCATCTTCTGTATTTCAGACACTCTTGCGCTGGGTGCAATTACTGCCGCGCGTGAAATGGGCTACCGTGTTCCTGAAGATGTGACAGTGATTGGATTTGATGATGTTGAAGACACCACCATGTTTCACCCGTACATCACTACTGTGTATCAGCCCTGCTATGAATTGGGCAAACAATCTACGCAATTGCTATACGCTTTGATGACCCAGAGAAAGGATGTTCCGCGGCAGGTGGTGCTTCCACATCAGTTGATTGTCCGTGAATCCTCTTCAGCTTCACCAAAATTGGATTAAGCACCGGAGCAATCCTGCCCCGGTGATGATCAAAGAAAAATCTTAAGAAGGAGAGAATGTGATGAAGAGAGTAGGTGTTGTTTTAACGGCCGCACTATTGCTGGCCAGCTTTGTTCTTGCCGGTTGTGCCACAAGCACCCCGACAGCTGCACCCGCTGCGACCACTGAACCCCCCGCTGCTGCAGCCAAGTACAAGATCGGCATTCTGGCTCCCGCCGTAACCCATGGTTGGGTCGCCGCCGTCGCTTACAATGCTGAACAACAGGCCAAGGAAATGAGCGACCAGGTCGAGTACAAGCTGTATACCAGCAGCAATGCTGAAGAAATGACCACCCAGCTCGACGATCTTTTGACCTGGGGTGCTCAGGCAATCGTTGCCTTCCCGCAGTGGGAAGGAATGGAAGTGCCCATCCAGGCAGCCATTGACAAGGGTGTCACCGTGGTCAACTTCGACATTGAGATCAATGCCAACGGTGTGTATCGTGTCTCCGGCGACAATGAAGGTATGGGCATCCAGGGCGCAAAGTACATCGTTGACAAGATCGGCCCCGAGGGCACCGTTGTGATGCTCTCCGTGCCAACCTCCGGCTCAGTCTCTGAACTTCGCAAGAAGGGCTTCATGGATACCATCGCCCAGATTGCCCCGAACATGAAGGTCATCGAGTATGCGACCAAATTCACCCGTGAAGACGGTTTGAAAGATATGGCTGACATTCTGACCGCCAATCCCCAGATCGACGCTGTCTATTCCATGGATGATGAAACCACCATTGGCGCTCTCCAGGCCATCCGCGAAGCCAAACGCACTGACATCAAAGTGATCACTGGCGGCGGCGGTATGCAGGAATACTTCAAGATGATGCCCGAGAATACCGACATCTGGCTTGAATCTGCCACCTACAGCCCTGCCATGGTCAAGGATGCTGTCAAAGAAGCTGTTGCCATCCTCAGCGGCGAGACGGTGGATCCCGTTGTGGTCATCCCCACCACCATTGTCGATCGCAGCAACTACGAACAATTCATCGACGCAAATTCACCGTACTAGATCTTGCACCTTTCAATTCAGGGTAACAAATCGTAAGGCAAGCAAAGAGGCTATGGCGCTGCCATAGCCTCTTTATCAAGAAGATAGGATTAAAAGAATGATCGTTGAAATGCGCGATATTTGTAAATCCTTCGGCGCCAACGAAGTGCTCAGGCATGTCAACTTCTCGCTCAAAGGCGGAGAGATTTGCGCTCTACTGGGAGAAAACGGGGCGGGCAAATCCACCTTGATGAATATCCTGGGGGGTGTATTGCCGGCTGATTCCGGCGAGATACTGCTTAATGGATCAACGGTCACATTTGAAACACCTGCCGAGTCGCTTGGCGCCGGTATTGCATTCATCCATCAGGAACTCAATTTGATCAATGATCTGCCGATCTACGAGAATATGTTCATTGGGCGTGAGCTTGTCGGAAGAAACGGTCTGCTGGATGCAGACCGCATGCGTCATGAAACCCAGCTGGTTTTTGACCGCATGGGTCTTGACCTGGATCCAAAGACAATGGTGCGCGATCTGGATGCCTCCTACAAGCAGATTGTAGAGATCTCACGCGCGCTGTTAATGAAGGTATCCCTGATCATCATGGATGAACCCACTTCGTCCCTGACTGAACCTGAGATCGACCGCGTGTTTGAAATGATCCGCACCCTGCGCGACCAGGGGGTTGGAATTGTCTTTATTTCTCATAAACTAAAAGAAGTGATGCAAATTTGCGACCGCTACACCATCTTGCGGGATGGCAACATGGTGGCAGAAGGTAACGTATCGGATGTCACCACGGATGATCTGGCACGCTTTATGGTGGGACACGATATTCGCACAAGCGCCCTGCAACGTGAGCGGAATATCTCCCGGGAGGTTCTACGCACAGAACACCTGACGGACGAAAAGAGTTTCCGTGATATTTCTTTCAGTGTCGGTGCGGGAGAAATCCTGGGTGTCACCGGCTTGCTGGGCGATGGCAGAACTGAACTATTCCAGGCGATTTTTGGTGCAGGCAGCGAGTATTCAGGACAGGTCTATTTTGAAGGCCGCCCGGTCAAGCTGCGCAACACCACCCAGGCATTGGACTACGGAATCGGTTATCTACCCCGCAACCGCAAAGAGAATGGCATTCTAAAAGATATGAATATTCTTGAGAACGGGACCATTGTGTCCTGGCCTCTTATCTCAAAAATGGGTTTCATCAACCGCAAAAAACAGAATCAGGAATTTGACGAACAAGTAAAGAGTCTGCGGATCAAAATGGAAAACAAATCAGACCCCATCTCCAGTCTTTCCGGAGGAAATCAGCAAAAGGTTGTACTGGCAAAATGGCTCTGCACGCAGCCCAAATTGCTGATCCTAGACAATCCCACCCAGGGTGTGGACGTGGGTGCCAAGGAAGAAATTTACGACATTATCCTCAAATTAGCCCAGAACGACGTAGCCATCGTGGTGCTCTCCAGTGAATCGCAGGAAATTGTCCGCGTGTGCGACCGCACCCTGGTCATGTACCACGGAGCCCTTCACGGTGAACTCAAGGGAACAGCCATGAACGAGCACAATATCATGCGCCTGGCAACCGGAACTTCATTAAATTAAGCAAAGGAAGAGACAAAGAATGAGCGAAACTGAGATCAAAAAGAATGTGAATGTTTTTTCCTGGTTCCGGAACATGTGGCTGACCAACCCGGCATTCAGCACAGGCATGGCGTTGATCGTCATGATCATCCTGCAGACCCTTGCCCTGGGCTTCAACTTCGACTCAGTGGGGACCTGGTTCAGCACCTGGCTGCAGAACTGGATCAACATCCTGCGAAACAATGCCGGCATTGGCATCATCGCNNCTGGGCATGACCTTCGTGATCATTTCGGGCGGAATCGATCTGGCAGTGGGTTCCACCTTGGTTGCCATTGGTGCGGTTCTGATGATGCTCATTGATACTGGTCCCCTGGGCATTCTGCAGAGAATGGGGATCACTGGTATTGGCGCTTACATTTTTGCAATCCTCATCAGCATCATCTTTGGCATCATTCTGGGAGAGATTACCGGTCTGCTGGTCACGCGTGGAAAACTCCCCCCGTTCATCGCAACACTGGGCACGATGAAGATCTTCCGCAGCGCCACCCAGCATTTCATGCAGGGTTACACTCCCGTTGTCCCAAAGCCCTTCCTCAGCATTGCCAGCCTGAATATCGGAGGGCAAATGCTCATGCCGATCCTCTACTGGCTCATCCTGGCGGTTGTGCTGTATATCGTCTCCACCCGCACCACATTTGGACGACAGGTCATTGCAGTGGGTTCGAATGAACGCGCCACCAAGCTCTCAGGCGTGAATGTCAATTCCATCAAACGCAAGGTCTACGTGCTGATGGGTTTTCTGGTCAGCCTGTCCGCGGTGATCCAGGTTTCACGAATTGGCTCCATGGACTACGCCAACGCGGGTAGCGGTTATGAAATGGACGCTATTTCGGCAGTCATCGTGGGTGGTACCAGCATGGCAGGCGGCAAGGGCACCGTTCTGGGTACGGTGTTGGGCACATTGATCATCGCTGTGATGAACAACCTGCTCAACCTGATCGGTGTTCCCCCCTTCCTTCGTGAAGCATTCAAAGGTGTGATCGTCATCGGAGCGGTGCTGTTGCAGAGGAAAGACAGCATTTCCTGATCGTAAACTGGCATTATTTCATCCCAGAAAGGGGATTTGCGATATGTTCAAAGTGGGTGTCATTGGATGTGGGAAAATTGCACAGGTGCGGCACATTCCGGAATATGCAGAGAACAGGCAAGTTGAGCTTGCCGCTTATTATGATCTGAACATTGACCGCGCACGTAAAATCGCCCAAAAATACGGCGGGAAGGTATATTCCTCGGTGGCAGAGTTGCTTGCCGACCCCACCATCGACGCGGTGAGTGTGTGCACAGCCAACACCTCTCATGCCGAGATCAGCATCGCTGCCTTGAAAGCAGGCAAGCACGTACTGTGCGAAAAACCCATGGCGACCACATTGGAAGACTGCGAAGCAATGGTCAAAACCGCCAGGGAAACCGGAAAGTTCCTCATGGTGGGACAAAACCAAAGGCTTGCCAGGGCACATGTCAAAGCCAAGGAGCTGATCCAGGAAGGGCTGATCGGCGAGATTGTCAGCTTTCGCACGACATTTGGACACGGCGGTCCAGAAACCTGGAGTATAGACCCTGGAAAGAATGTCTGGTTCTTTGACAAAAACAAGGCTGCCTTGGGTGTCATGGCTGACCTGGGTATTCATAAGACAGATTTGATCCATTTCATTACCGGGCAGACGGTGGTGGAAACCACCGCCCGGTTGGTTACGCTGGATAAACATGATGCCAGCGGCAACCTGATCAGCGTTGATGATAACGCTTTTTGCATCTACCGCCTGAGTGGTGGAGCGATGGGAACCATGACTGCGAGTTGGACACATTACGGTGCTGAAGATAACAGCACGGTGTTTTACGGCACAAAAGGCATTATGCGGATTTACGATGATCCTGAGTTTTCCATCAAGGTGACCACCCGCGAGGGTGACAAAATCCTCTATCAAACAGACAGGATCCAAACCAACGACAACCAGACGAAATCTGGCATCATTGATGCCTTTGTGCAAAGCCTGGTTGAGGATCGTGAGCCTGAGATCTCGGGTGCCGAAGTCCTGAAAACCATGCGTGTGATCTTTGCCAGTATCGAATCTTCCAATAAAGGCTGCACGGTAGCAATTCATCACAAGTGAAAGGGAATTCTCAATGAAAATGGGTTTTGTTAGTGCCATTTTGGACGGCTGGACATTTGAAGAAACGATCGAAACAGCGGCAAGCCTGGGTTTTCTCGGTGTCGAGGTAGCCTGCTGGCCGCAAGGCAGGGCAGAGCGGCGTTATGCCGGCGTCAGCCACATCAATGTGGATGACATGAGTGATGAGAACATCTCAAGAATTAAGCGAATCATCAGCGAAAAGGGTGTGAAGATCTCCTCCCTGGCTTATTACCCAAATCCCATGGATGGGGATCTGGAGAAAAGAGAAGCCAGCATCGAGCATTTAAAGAAGGTCATTGCCGCCAGTGCCAGGCTCGG
>DNOU01000206.1:25372-31215 GCA_003501835.1 Anaerolineaceae bacterium
CAGAACCTGGCGACCTCCCCCCGCATCTGGAGGGAGATGTTCCACATCATTCCCAGCCGGAATTTTGGGCTGAATTTTGACCCAAGTCACTTCGTCTGGCAGGGCATGGATTACATCAAACCCATTTACGAATTCAGGGATCGCCTGTTCCATGTTCATTTCAAAGACATCAAGCTATATTCTGATAAACTGGCTGAAGTGGGGAGCATGGCGTACCCACTGGATTACATGGCTCCGAAATTGCCCGGTCTGGGTGATGTGAATTGGAGCAAATTTGTTTCAGCCCTCACTGATATTGGATATGATGGCTTTGCCTGTATTGAGATTGAGGACCGCGCCTTCGAGGGCAGCCGGGAAAAGATCCTCGAAAGCCTGATCCTGTCCAAGAAATACCTCGGTCAATTCATCGTCTGACATGGCGGTCCGTTCAAGAATCACTGGCTCACCGGTGATCAACATCAACGCGAGTGGATCATCAAATCGCAAGATGACGATTTGCTCTTTTGTGAGCATGGGATGTGGGAAGGTGGTAAACTGAACGGAACATCCACTCGACGCAAGCGCCAGAGTCGTTTAGCATGCGAATAGAAGGATTACCATGAAAAAAGCATTTATCACCGGAATTTCAGGGCAGGATGGCTCCTATCTGGCTGAACTGCTCATTGAGCAGGGATATGAAGTGCATGGCCTGGTGATGCGGGTGGAACTGGAAGACCCTGATCGAAGCCTGTGGAGGCTCTCCTCCATTCTCGACAAGGTCATCCTGCACGCTTCGTCCATTGAAAGTTACCCCAGTCTCTTTCGCATCATCCAGCAGGTACAGCCCGATGAATGTTACCATCTGGCTGCGGCTTCGTTCGTCAGTTACTCATTCGATGAGGAATTCGCCATTTTCAATGCCAACGTCAATGGCACCCATCATATCCTTTCAGTCATCAAGGAAATCGCACCAGGTTGCCGGTTTTATTTTGCCGGGTCCAGTGAAATGTTCGGCAAAGCTGAAACTTCTCCGCAAAATGAATCCACACCCTTCCACCCGCGTTCAGTGTACGGTATTACAAAAGTGACTGGTTTCCATCTTTGCCGCAATTATCGAGAGTCTTACAACCTGTTCGCCTGCAACGGCATCATGTACAATCACGAATCGGAGCGCCGTGGATTTGAATACGTCACCCGCAAAGTGACAAGCACTGTCACCAAGATTAAGCTGGGTCTGGCAAATGAGCTGCGCCTGGGCAACCTGGATGCAAAGCGCGATTGGGGGTATGCTCCCGACTATGTTCGTGCCATGTGGCTGATGTTGCAACAGTCCAAACCGGATGACTACGTTATCGCCACAGGTTCTCCGCATTCGGTGCGCGAGTTGGTGGCAGCGGCATTCAATGAGGTCGGTCTGGATTGGGAAAAATATGTTGTCGTGGACCCCAAATTCTACCGCCCTGCCGAGACCACGGTCCTCACAGGTGATGCCAGCAAAGCACACCAGATCTTGAACTGGTCACCAACAGTGGATTTTGCACAACTGGTGAGCCGGATGGTGCAGGCGGATCTTCACCGACTGGAATGTACCCCCGGCTGAGAAATGATTCTGTTGCAGCAAATCAATCAGGTGACTGGATTCTCAGTCACCTGATTTTTATGCTGAAGCCATGGATTTTGTCCGGATTCGGATCAAGTCCCTGATCCGATCGTCGCCGGAGAACGACTGCTTCACGGATCACCTCGGCAACCTTTTGAGAAAGCAGGCAGCCCGCATCCACTTTACCGGTCAGATCATAAAGCGGAGATCAGCATTGGACATCATCAAAGAAGTCCTTTATGGGATTGACGCTGTAGACCTCAGAACCTGGCTCATTCAATGCCTTTTTACACCACTGTGCCGAATTTCAACCCGTCATGCGAAACACCTAAAACGGCCAGGCGCTGGACTTCCAGGAAATCCTGTAATCATGTCTCCATAAGATTTCCTTGTGAATCGAATGAACTTAAGAAAATACCTCCTCATCGGCGAATGGTTGCACAGATCAAAAAACCGGGGTCAAGTGATGATCCCGGTTTCGTTGAAGGGGGAAGGAAAACACCCTCAATAATTTTTAAATAGGATCAAGTCCTGGATGTACGTCGTCACCTCAGGGGATGGAATACGGATATAACCTCCGGTGCTTGAGGTTGTTGACCTGAATAACTCGTTTGGAATGTCTTTGAAAATGATCGCGTTTTCGTCCATGGCATTTGCCAGGCAGACTGCGTTGTAAACATCCTTCAGCGAAAAGTCTGTCTGAATGGTTTTTTGGGTCAGGAATTTAATACCCAAGCCCGGAAGTCTGACCAGGTTTTCAGGAAGGATAAGTTTTTGATAAAGGCTGTTAATGATCAGTGATTGCCTGTCAATACGGAAGTCATCATTATCCGCTTCACGTAACCTGGCAAATTCCAGTGCCGATTTTCCATCGAAGTGGTAAGAACCCACGTAATTGTAACCACCAATGGGTTTGTCCAGGTGGACATCCACTCCGCCGACTGCATCGATGGCTTCAATAACATCAGAGAAGTAAAAAACCACATATCGGTCGATGGGGATACCGTAGTTGGCAATCACTGTGCTTGACATCTCCACGATCCCCTGCCCTGGACCAAAGAAATATTCTCCGTATCCGTAACTGGCATTGATCCTGCCCTCAGTGATGTTGTACTCGGCCAATCCGGGAATGGGAACCCAAAAGTCACGCGGAATGGACAGCATCAGGATCTTCTTGAGTGGAAAATTCACCTGGACAATACGGATCACATCCGATTGCGCTTGCTCATCAATTCCGAGCATGAGAACGGTCATGACATCGGTCTGCCCGCACACTTCTTCCAAGGGTTTGCCCTGATTTTCAGTTGGTTCAGGTGTGGGTTGGGCGGTAAAATTCGCGACCGGAGTAGATTTGAATTCAACAGCCGGTGCAAAAGGGGTAAAGGTCAAAATCTGGCTGTCCGGTATATTTGAAAGGCGTTTGCCAAAGAGGTTTCCGTTCCAGAGGGCAAAGAGCGCAACTGTCAGGATCACCAGCAAAAGCACAACAATCCCCCAGGTTCTTGTTGTTTTTGCCTTGCTTTGCCTGTCCGCGTTCATGCCGCTCAAAGGATGATCGATTCTATTCATGGATTGTATTAAGACCTACCCCAATTGGATTGTTTCGTACAATAAAGGATCAGTTTTTTCCGGCATCGCTCAAAGCCAGGCGACAGATCCTGAAAAATCCATTGCGCACAAGGGCACACACTTCGGATCCAACTTCTTCCCAACTCACATCGGGAGTTTCAGAAGGATCTGAAATATCGTATTTCTGACTTTCGCATATTTCGGAAAGAAGGAACAATTTTCTTTTGATCAGGGGGAATTCAAGCCTGAGGGCTTCATGCTGCCCCTGGGTCATGGTGAGAATCAGGTTTGCATTTGCCAAAATCTTCTGGTTCACTTCGCGTGAGCGGATGTTCTCAATCGACCATTCATGCTTCTGGCAAAATTTCAGTGCTTGGGGAAGGGGTGGCAAACCGGGTTCTGCCCAGGTTCCAGCGCTTTCCACCTGCCACATCCCTGCCGTGGGGTATGCCCGCAGCAACTGGCGAAATTGTTCCTCTGCGATCACAGACCTGAAACGATTGGCGCCACAGACAAAAAGCACGTTTGGCATATTTTTCCTTGCCCGACTGAATCTTAGTGCGGAATCAACACCCACTCTCCCACTGAAAATAGGTAACCAGCAGGAAGATCGTTATACCGTACTAACAAACTCAAATCCGCTCCCTGGTCAATGGCGAGTTTTTCAACAGTAATGTCGGGTTCATTGACCTGATATGCTGTGAATGAGGGCAGGCCGGTTGCATCGGTAACATCCATGGGGATGATCAGGATTGAATCCTCCCATAGAAAGGAATCGCTTCCATAGTTGACTGCCACAATGGCTTCCCTGGTGGTGTTGTAATCCTGCATAAAGCGCATATAACTTTCTCCTGCCAGAACCTTGTGGATCACAAACCTGGGATTAAAACCAAAGGGAATTTCAAGTTGATGCGGCGGAAAACTGGTCGGGGATGGTGTAGCAGGAAGCTCTGTGGGTGTGGGAGAGGGTTCTGGCGTAGAGCTGGGCGCCGAGGTTCGAGCAATTCCTGTCTGGGTTGATTGTGCTATTTGCGTGATCGTCTGCAGCGCTTGAAAGTTCAGGTCCTCCTCATTTTGATGAGAATTCAGCAGATTGGAACCTCTGGAATCAATGATGAAGAATGCGAATACCAGGATTACGACCAGCGAAGACAACAGCAAAAACCGTGGAATTCTGCGACTTGTGCGATAGCCAGACTCTCTGATTTCCGGCGGTAAAGGTTGTTTACCCTCTGTTTTGAAGACCCGACATTTTTCATATGTGCCCCCAAGGCAAAAGTTTGCCTGGTGTGTACGTCTGACCGGTTCAATTGGCATGGCATGGTGGCAATAATTGCTGACCGAAGGATAACTCAACGCCGTACCCGGGTCATCGCTGACTCCCAGGAAGGGACAGACAGAATTATTCTTGGCTGCAGTCTCGTTAAGTGTCGGTTGCATCAGTGATCAATCCTGCAATAAAGCTGAACCTGGCTTAATCCCGCAATGCTGGCTTTTGCAATTCAAGCTCAGTGGTATCCGTGTCAGCGCCTGATCCTCCGGATTCCTCTGCGGCTTTACCGTAGGGTTTACCATAATAGTAATCGCGGTTGTAATAATAATGCGAGCGGCTGATTTTTACGTTGTTCAACACCACACCCAGCAAATTGGCGTTAACCTGCTTCAGCTGTTCAATGGAGTGCTGTAAAGCTGCCCGCTTGGTTTTGGCCGGGTCAATTACGAGGATCACTCCATCTACTCTTGGAGCCAGCACCAGGGCATCTGTCACTGCCAACAGGGGTGGGGTGTCAATGAAGATTGGATCGAAATGGGAGCTCAACGTTTCGACAACCTCCTGCATTCTCTCAGATCCAAGCAATTCCGACGGATTGGGGGGCAGGTTTCCAGAAGTGATCACAAACAGGCTTTTAATTTCTGTTTTCTTAATCACACCGTTGAGACGTTCTTGAGCATGGAGGAAGTAATCCGTCAGTCCAATGCGATTCGGTAACTGAAAAATCTTGTGAATACGCGGTTTACGCAGATCACCATCAATCACAAGCACTTTGCGGTTATTTTGAGAAACCACATTGGCAAGATTGGCCACCACTGAAGTCTTCCCGTCCTCAGGAGAGGGACTTGTGACCAGGATGGTCTTGAGCGGCGCAGCCACACTCGCAAACTGAAGATTCGTCCTCAGGGATCGGAAGGATTCTGATACTGGTGCACGGGGCTGGCTCACCGTGATAATCGGTGTAGCAGTGGATCCGTACCTTGAAATCACCCCCAATACCGGTACGCCCCATTTCCTGGTCACCTCCTCGGGGTCACGGATTGTATCCTCAAGGAAGGTGATCAGGAAAATCACCCCAGCTGCAATCATGAAACCCACCACAGCCGCCAGCAAAGCACTTCGCATGGGCTGTGGTTGGATGGGCAATGGATTGGCAACGGCGGGATCTTTTTGTACCACTGTGGAGGTTGAAAGTACCTCTGACAGCATTAATTGCTGGTAATCTGAAACCAGGTAGGATCTTGCCTGTTCATACTGTGAAAGTGAGGTTTCAAGTTGGGCGCGGGTTGCCACATCGTTTGGGTTGATGGCATTACCGGCAGTATCTGTAGGGATGGCAGCCAGCCTGGCATTGATGCTGCTGATCTGCTTATCGGTATTGGCAAGCTCGGTTTCAAGGTTGGTCCGCAAATCGATATAACG
>DNOU01000206.1:31266-34530 GCA_003501835.1 Anaerolineaceae bacterium
GCGGATACGGCGTCAAGGATCGGCTTGGTGGTCATGGTTCGAGAGTAGGTCGACGCCAGCTGCATCCCCAAATAAATGGATGAGGAACTATCATATTGCGATCCGGACGCACCATTGACCATCATCAACGTGGATGTCTGATAAATCCGCGGTTGCCTATTGGTAATGTAATAAGCTGCCATCCCGGCAACCAGGGCTGCCAAAATCAATAACCAAAGCCAGTGAAGCAGAATTTGGGCGTACTCCAAAATACTTTCCAGGCTGCTGCGTTCTTCCAACTCGTTATCCATGAAATTGATTCAATCCTTTCATCAATCAGGTCGATAATGCGTTTGTGTTGCTCGAATCGCAGGTAAACAATGACCTGTAGTACTCGTTCACGTCAAGCAGCTCGGCATGTGTCCCAATCCCGGTGACTCGACCGTTATTCAAGATAAGGATCCGGTCTGCGTGCTTTATTGTTGAAAGACGATGCGCGGCAATGAAGAGGGTTTTCCCCCTCAACACTTCGGGCAATAACTGGAGGATCGAGTTCTCAGTCACAGCGTCCAGAGCAGATGTCGGCTCATCAAAAATGAGAATATCCGGATCCTTGATCAAAGCACGACCAATGGAAAGACGCTGTTTTTGTCCTTCCGATAAGTTTACCCCTTTTTCGCCTACCTGGAAATCGAATTTCTCGGGCTGTTTTTCGATAAACTGAATGATCCCGGCTACCGCTGCAGCATGTTCAATTTCTTCCTTCGTCGCAGTGGTATTGCCATAAGACAGGCATTCGCGTATCGATCCGGCAAGCAATTGTGTAGACTGGGAAACATACCCAATCCTCTGGCGGAGTGAGCTGACCTCGTAATCATCAGCATCGAGTTCATCAAATAAAATCCTTCCGCTGAGTGGTCTATAAAAACGCAGCAACAGACTGATGAGCGTTGATTTTCCCACACCGGAAGGTCCGACAATGGCAACTGTTTCACCGGGGTTGACGTTGAAGCTAACGTCACTGAGAACAGCTTCCTGTCCATCGTAGCTGAAAAAGACGTGGTCAAACTGGACTTTTCCTTGAAGTCGGGCAGCCACTTTCCCCTGCCCGGAATTGCTTTCCACTTCGATTCCCATCAAGGCATTGACGCGGTCCAGCGCAGCCAGCGCCGACTGCAATTCCATGCTCACGCTTGAAAGAGAAAGCGCCGGTCCGTAAACAAAACCAAGATACGATTGGAATGCAAGCAAAGAACCGAGTGTCCAGTTTCCTTTAATCACCAGGTAAGCGCCGGCAACCAGGACGAGGGCTTTGGCAACGTCCGGGACCAGGTTGAAAACAGCATTGGCAGTAGAGCCTACCACTGTTTGTTCCAGCCCGATCCGTTTTGCGGCCTTGACCTCATCCACCACCCGCTGTGCTTCTTTCTGCTCAGTGGCAAATGACTTGATCAAGGGTATGGAGGCCAATGTTTCAGTGAAACGCGAATAAACATTGGCATGCTGCTCCATGTTCCTGTGACCCAATATGCTCATCCGGGTGGAGAAGATTTTCACACTGGCGATCAAGAGCGGGAGAACAATGATCGCTGCAATGGCCAGGCGCCACTCAAGAACAAACAAAAACACCATCCCACCGATAAATTGGATGATGTTGGTAATGATGTATACACTTGTCTGCGAGAAAAACCAGGTCAGTCCCTCGGCGTCTGATGCAATTCGCGAAATGAGATACCCTTCCTCCTGTTCATCAAAAAAGGCTTTGGGAAGCTTAAGCGTGTGGTCGATCAAGTCCTTCTGCAGATCAACCGCCACTTCCGCTTGAAGGCGACCAAAAGTGTATTGTTCAACCATGCTGCCAGTGGTACGGAGACCTTTGACAGCAGCAAATCCAAGTACTGCCCAGATCAGCCACTCGAGGTGTTTGGTTAGGATGACATCATCCACCAGGAAGCGGGTAAGCAGCGGAGTGACGAACCCGAGGGCAGCCGCGATGACAATCGCCACAGCGCCGAGGAGAGCCTTTTTGTGATGATGGTGAAGGTAGGGAGTAAGCAGCGCCCAATTATGGTTTCCTGCCTTGATATCATTCCCAGACAAGGGGTCTGGTGTCTGCTGGTGGGAGAATCCTGATTTGAGAAGGTCAAGCCAGAAATTCACAATTGAATACCCTGAGATTCTTGAGGTGGCTGAATCACCAGGTCGTACGGTTTTCGGCAGGTCAATTGCCGGGTTTGAGGATCCCAGGTGGCAACTGTCTTCCCATTTACCAGATACTTGGTCATCTCACCCAATTCTGACTTTAGAGCCAATTGAACGATTTTGGGGTGCCAGAAGCAGAGAACGATGCGTTTTACTTTCAGCAAGCGGTAAAGCCAACCCAATCCCGGTCGCAATCGGTTGAAAAGACTCCATGTCGTCCAGCGGAAGTCTGCCCGCAGCAGCCCCCTGCTCCCTCCTGTCACCAGTTGGATCTCATCGCCCGTGTCCACGTGCTCCACCCTGCCCAGCACCTGGCTCCACTGCACCAGATCATCGTCATCGCGGGGGTTGTTGTCACCGCGGGTCCTAATGCCCTGGGGAGTCACCTCGCGAACGCGGTGGACAACATTGCCCTGCTCCGTGCGAAAGAGGATCACATCGCCCGCTTTTATCTCACAAATTTCAGGATCGACAAAAAGCACCTGCCCCGGTGTAAACGTGGAGCGCATACTTGGACCACGGTAGCGGAAAGGCTGTAATTGGCTGGGTGGGGTGTCGGGTTGAGTGTCAGGCAAGACCAAACTCTGCGTCAATCAGCTTCCAAAAATCAGGCGATTTGCGGAAATGTAGTTCATAGCCAGGAATTGAGCGGGCAAATCTCGAGGATGATAAAAAGATGTGTTCGTGAATATTCGGCGAATCACTATTTCCACATGGATCTAATGACCGTTCATATACAATCCGCGCAGTCTTCATGGGGGATAAGGGAATTATTCTTTCATCATTTGCCTGGATCAGGGAGAGGACCGCAGCAATCCTTGCATTGTTTTTTCTCAATGAATACCCCCATGCATCCGCTGAATATAACCCCTCTTTTGTTTCTCTAATGATTAATTGGTCTTGATCAACCACATCGCCTAGAGATTTACTCAGTCTGGCGATAGTGCTCTTCCCTGCTCCAGAAGGGCCAGTGAATAAGAAAAGTTTTCCATTGCGAACAAGCCCGCATGAATGAAGTGGGAGATAGCCTTTTTCAATCGCATTGTAATTAATTAATAAATGATTGCACTGTAATAACTGCAC
>DNOU01000139.1:0-2953 GCA_003501835.1 Anaerolineaceae bacterium
TCCGTCCTTCTTTGTGGTTTGCTGATGTTTTTGTGGCGCAATGGATGGATGCAGTGGTGATCGATGGGATCATCAACGGTATCGGCAGACTGGGTGTGGCGATCGGCAATGGGTTGAGGAACGGGTTTGATGCCCCGATCATCAACGGCGCGGCTGACGGCATCGCCGGCGGTACCCGCGGGGCAGGCGGCTTGCTTCGCAGGTTGCAAACGGGCAGGGTTCAGCAATACCTGGCGGGCGCAATCAGCGGGTTGGTCGTTTTGGTCATTATTCTCTTCACGATCTTAAAGTAGCAGCGGGGAAGAACGATGGAATTCATTACCAATCACATTCTTAGCTGGATCTTGTTCTTCCCTGTCCTGGGGGTGGTGGCGCTGAGCCTGGTGCCTGCGCGGGCTGAAAAATCCCTGCGCCTGACCGCTCTTGCAGCCAGTCTCGTGCCTTTTGCTTTGACAGTCTACCTATGGATTGCTTATCAGGCGGTCCCAGATCCATCAGGCTTTGCGTTTCAGGAGCAAATGGAATGGTTCCCGGCGATCCACTCAAGTTACCATGTGGGGGTGGACGGCATCAGCATCGTTTTGCTGCTGCTCACCACGCTGCTGACTCCGCTGTCGCTGCTGGCTTCACGGTCCATTCATCATCATCTTAAGGCTTATCTCATTCTCTTCATGCTCCTTGAAACGGGGATGCTGGGGGTTTTCGTCGCATTAGACCTGCTGATCTTTTTTGTCTTCTGGGAAATCGGATTGATCCCGATGTATTTTCTCATTAACCAGTGGGGCGGT
Organism: Anaerolineaceae bacterium; assembly: GCA_003501835.1. GTDB lineage: Bacteria > Chloroflexota > Anaerolineae > Anaerolineales > Anaerolineaceae > UBA6107. The sequence goes on from DNOU01000139.1 coordinate 789, forward strand.
GAGAACCGCAATTACGCGTCCCTTAAATTCATCCTGTTCACCATGGGTGGTTCTTTGGGGCTTCTGCTGGCCATCCAGATGATCGGAGCGGTCAGCGGTACCTTTGACCTGGTGACGCTTTTCAAGACATGGCCGGCAATCCAGGAAGCATCACTGTTCGGTTTGCCCACCCAAACCGTCAAGACGATTGCCTTCTGGGCATTTGTGGTCGCTTTTGCCATCAAGGTGCCTGTCTGGCCGGTGCATACATGGCTGCCGGACGCTCATACCGAGGCGCCCACGGCGGGGTCGATGATCCTGGCTGGAGTCCTTTTGAAACTGGGGGCATACGGTTTCCTACGCCTGGTATTACCGCTTTTCCCTGCCGAATCCAGGCAGTTTGCGGTTTGGCTGGCAGTGCTGGCTGCGGCATCGATCATTTTTGGTGCATTTGCCGCATCCGGGCAGAAAGACTTCAAGCGCCTGGTCGCCTATTCCTCGATCAACCACATGGGGTTTGTCATCCTGGGTATTGCTGCGGCTGCCTGGGCTGGCGGGAGCACAGATGCAGCGGTGCGGCAAAGCGGTGTGATTGCAGCGGGCGGTGCGGTTCTGCAGATGTTCACCCACGGGTTGAGCGCAGCCGGCATGTTCTTCCTGGTGGGTGTGATCTACGATCAAGCCCACACACGGTTACTCGACCGCTTCGGTGGTCTGTACGCCATCCTTCCGGTTTACGGATCGATCCTGATTTTCACCTCCATGGCTTCTCTCGGGTTGCCCGGGTTGGGCGGATTCGTTTCTGAATTCATGGTGGTTCGGGGAGCCTGGCCTGTTTTCACATGGATCACTGCGGTGAGCATGCTTGGATTACTTTTTACGGGTGTCTATGTACTTAAGGCATTGAAACTGGTGCTCCAGGGACCCTTGAACACAGATTGGAAAGGTCATTTGAAGGACATTACTCCAGGCGAGATTGTGGTGATCGCGCCTTTGATGATCTTGACCTTTTTGATTGGTGTGTGGCCGTCCTGGATCATGCAAATCATCAACCAGACCATCATGACCTGGTTCTAAGAGGATCGAGATGCAGATTCCCTACCTGAGCTTATTGATCTTCACCCCTGTGGTTGCGGGAGTTCTCCTTCTCCGCTACCCGGCGCAAAAACGCACCCTCATCCGGGTGACGGCGCTCATCTCCGCATTGATCACGCTTGCATTATCGGTCATCCTCTTTTTTCGCTATGATACTCAAGCCGCGGGTTACCAATTCCTTGAAAAACTGGACTGGCTCCCTTCGCTTGGAATCTCCTACTTTGTAGGAATCGATGGCATCAGTGCAGCCATGGAGCTCATGGCCGGGCTGGTGGTGATCAGCGGTGTATTGGTGTCGTGGAGGGTTGAAGACCGCCCACGGGAATTCTTCGCTTTCCTGATGTTCCTGGCTGCCAGTGTATTCGGTGTGTTTGCGTCACTGGATCTCTTTCAATTATTCTTCTTCTTTGAACTTGCCATATTCCCCAAGTACCTCATGATCGTGATCTGGGGATACCCCAAGACCCGCGAATACGGCGCCATGAAGCTGACGATTTACCTCTTCCTGGGGAGCATGGCTGCTTTGGCCGGAGCGTTGGCGATCTATTCCGCATCAGGACTTCACACCTTTAATCTTCTCGAGCTGGAGAAAGCCGGTTTTCCGATCGAGGTGCAGCGCTTATGGTTCCCGTTCATCTTCATCGGGTTTGGTGTCCTGGGAGGTTTGTTCCCCTTTCACTCCTGGGCGCCGGATGGTCATGTGGCTGCACCGACTGCCGTTTCCATGCTGCTGGCTGGAGTTGAAATGAAGGTTGGCGCATTTGCNNTACGGCGCTTTCATCGCCATGATCCAAACGGACTTCAAATATGTCATTGGCTTTTCCTCGGTTTCCCACATGGGACTGGTGTTCATCGGCTTTGCCACACTGACCCCCGAGGGTTTGACCGGTGCCGGGTTGCAAATGTTCTCGCACGGCGTGATGACAGCTCTCTTCTTTTCCATTGTAGGGATGGTCTATGACCGTGCCCACACCCGGAATATCCAGGAACTGGGTGGAATGGCAAAGTACATGCCGATGGCCATGGTGGGATTCGTGGTGGGCGGGTTGGTATCCATGGGTATGCCTGGCTTTTCAGGGTTTGTGGCTGAG
>DNOU01000139.1:2980-3770 GCA_003501835.1 Anaerolineaceae bacterium
GTGCGGCGGGTCTTTTTTGGCGAGGTTCCCCGGGCAATTTCCGAAGGGGTCAGCGACATAACACTGGCAGACAAGGTGGTGATTGTAATGCTTTCACTGGTGATGATCCTGATCGGCATCTTCCCCTCCCTGCTTGTGCCTGTCATTCAAGCTGGCGTCAAGCACATCATGTTCCTGGTAGGAGGTGTCTGATGCCCGGTGATTTATCTCAATCTTTACGAGCCCTCCTTCCCGAGATCTGTCTTGTCGCCTTGATCCTTGTGCTGCTGGTACTCGCAATGGTCCGCAGGGCTGGCAATTCACGGTTCCTGGGATGGTTCACCGCGGTTGCGCTGACCGTGGTCGCAGCAGTTGCGGTCCTCTTTTCGAATCCTGGAAGTGAGATTCAAACGGTGTGGGGCGGGATGCTGAGATTTGATGCCCAGGGCTTCCTTTTCCGCATGCTCTTCCTGGCTGGGGCTGCGCTGACAGCATTGTTCACCTGTACGGACGATTCCATTGCACCCAAGCAGGAATTCTATCTGCTGCTCACCGTAAGCACTCTGGGTATGTCGTTGATGGCATCCGCATCCGACCTGTTGATGCTCTTTCTCGCCATCGAGACCACCTCTTTCCCCCTGTATATCATGGCCGGGGCGAAATTGAAGGATGAAAGATCCACCGAGGCAGGCATCAAATACTTCCTCTTCGGGGCGACCAATTCTGCGCTCATGCTTTATGGCTTCAGCATGCTTTATGGCTTTTCCGGAACCACACGCCTTTACCAGGTATGGGATCTCAGTCAGAAGGC
>DNOU01000235.1:0-2700 GCA_003501835.1 Anaerolineaceae bacterium
CTGCGGGGCTCAGACTGGATCCGCCTGGCGATCCTGGGAGTTGTATATTATGCCCTGGCTCAGGGAGCCCAATTCCTGGGTTTGGCTTATCTTTCGTCGATCACGGTCAGTCTGATCCTTAACCTCACTTCGTTATTGGTGGCAATTTTTGGCATGTCTTTACTCAAAGAGCGACCGACACCTCTGCAGTGGCTGGGAGTGGCGCTGAATCTTGTCGGCGTGGTGGTGTATTTTTATCCAGCCGCGTTTGGCGAGGGTCCCTTCATCGGTTATGCAGCCGCCATGGTCAGCCTCCTGGCAAATGTGTTTGGAGCCATCCTGGGCAGAAAGATGAATACCGATGGCAAGCTTCGCCCCATCCCGCTGACCGTAGTCAGCATGGGCATAGGAGCACTGTTGATGCTGCTCACGGGCGTGATCTTCCAGGGATTACCAGTCATCAGCCTGCAAAGCTGGGGGATACTGCTGCTGCTGGCGGTCGTCAATACCGCATTTTCTTTCACGGTTTGGAACTACACCCTCCAGACGCTCACCGCCATGGANNTCGTCGATCATCAACTCCACGATGATGATCCAGGTGGCTATTCTGGCATGGATCTTCCTGGGTGAACGTGTTGGTGTGCAGGGGATCATTGGAATGGCGCTGGTCGCAGGTGGAACCATGATCGTGCAATTGCGATTTCCCGGCAAAGTTCAGCCATAGAGTGATTCAACCTTCCCATTCATTTCTGATTGACNNACCCTGCATGCTATAATGAATTCGCTTGGAACTTGTTTTTTCCCGAGGAGGAACCCCACATGAGTGTCGCTGAAGCCGACGAAACCAATGTATCATCATCCAATACGGCTGCTCATCCAGCCTCTTTCCTGCCGTCACCCATCAAACGAGTGGAAGATACCGGTCTTTCCACCCTCTGGCTGCAGGATTTGATCTTAAAAATCCTGTACTTTCAGGGATACCTCACTGGCATCAAGATAGCTGAGGCGATTGCCTTACCTTTTGCCGGGACGGTGGATTTGATGTTGGAGAGCTTGAAACGCGACAAGATGATCGAAGTAAGATCATCTCAAATGGGATTGGGAGATGGCGCGTATCTTTATGCCATTACCAGCCAGGGAATTGCGAGAGCCCACGAAGCCCTTGACCGCTGCCAGTATGCCGGACCGGCTCCTGTGCCACTGGATGTGTACAACGATTCGGTGCGGCGTCAAAGCCGGGGACGCATTCTGGTGACTGCACGGATGATGCACAAGGTGCTGGGCGATCTCGTTTTCGGAGAGAAGACATTTCACAAACTGGGACCGGCTGTGAATTCCGGCACTTCCATTTTCATTTACGGTCCTCCAGGAAACGGCAAGACCAGCGTGGCACGTGCCATTGGCAACCTTGTGCTTTCACAAACCATGTACATCCCCTACGCCATTTTCGTCGACGGTCAGGTGATTACCATGTTCGATTATGTGAATCATGAGCTCGCTCCCGAGGATGACAGTGTGAACGGTGCAGCCCTGGGAGGCACCCGCAAGGATGCCCGCTGGGTACGCATCAAACGCCCTTTTATCATGGTGGGCGGCGAGTTGACATTGCAGGGGCTCGATCTGGTATTCAACGAAACTCTCAAATTCTACGAAGCACCATTCCAGGTCAAGGCAAACGGAGGCATCCTGCTGATTGACGATTTTGGACGCCAACAGGTACGTCCGCGTGATTTGTTGAATCGTTGGATCGTTCCGCTTGAAAACCGCATTGATTATCTTTCCATGCACACCGGACGGAAAATTGAGGTACCGTTTGATGTGCTGGTCATCTTTTCCACCAACCTGCCGCCCAAAGACCTGGTGGATGAGGCTTTTCTACGCAGGTTGCGCCATAAGGTGGAAATTCCTGATCCCAGTTTTGATGAGTTCCGCGAGATCTTCAAACGGGTGGCAGCTGCCAGAAATATCAAATATTCTGACGATGGATTAGCCTACCTGCTGCAGGAATGGTACATCAAGCCCAAGCGAAAAGTCCGTGCCTCTCACCCCCGGGATCTCTGCGATCAAATTCTGGATATCGCGCGCTACCAGGGTGTGGAGCCGGAAATGACCAAAGACCTGCTGGATCATGCAGCGGAATCCTATTTTGTCGAGTTGTGATATGTTTGAAAAATTCACCCAACCTGTGATTATTGCACATCGCGGCTCAAGCACCCGGGCACCGGAGAATACCCTTTCTGCCTTCAAACTTGCCCTGGAGGAGAGGGCAGATGGAATTGAATTGGATGCCAAGTTAACCCTGGATGGACAGGTCGTCGTGATCCACGACCAGACCACAGACCGCACCACCGGATTCAAAGGGACTGTCTCCCAGATGCTGCTGAAGGAGCTGAAAGATCTGGAGGCGGGCAGTCTGTTTGATCCAAAGTTCCTAGGAGAGCAGATTCCCACCCTGGATGAGGTATTTGAGGAAGTGGGCGGAAAAATGCTGATCAACGTGGAGCTGACCAATTACGCCTCCCCCCGTGACGCATTGGTGGCAAAGGTTGTTGACATTGTGAAACGCCATGAAGCACAGAATTCGGTGCTGTTTTCCTCATTCTTTGCCTCAAATTTGCGTAGAGCTGCCGTGCTCATGCCGGAAGTTCCCAGAGCCATCCTTTGTTCGGCGGGGATATTTGGCGTGCTGGCACGCTCAAATTATGGTTACCGGGCATCACC
>DNOU01000235.1:2756-4967 GCA_003501835.1 Anaerolineaceae bacterium
GTGGATGGGATCATTACCGATGATCCATTATTCGCGCGTGAGGTGGTGAAGCAGATATGATTCCGCTCGAATGGCTTCTCGAAGCTGACCGGAGAATCCGGCCGACCGCACTGGTCACACCCGTTACAGAAGATCCTCGCAGGGGGATCTTCTTAAAATGGGAAAACCACCAGGACACCGGTTCTTTCAAGCTGCGGGGAGCCTTGAACAAGGTACTCGACCTTGAACTCTGGGAAAGGCAAAGAGGTTTGGTCACCTGTTCAGCTGGGAATCACGGTCAGGGGGTGGCAGTGGCTGCCCGGCAGACGGGAAGCCGGGTGATCGTCTTTGCTTCTGACCACGCCGTCCCTGCCAAGTTGGAAGCCATGAAGCAGCTGGATGCCGAGATCCACCTGGTGAATGGCGGTTATGCACTTGCTGAGAGAACCGCAAGGGAATTTGCCCGCGCTGAAGAGATGACTTTTGTGTCTCCGTACAATGACGTACAGGTGATCGCTGGACAGGGAACGATCGGATTGGAACTTTCGAGGCAACTGCCAGAAATGAACGCTGATTTTGAGGTATATATTCCTGTTGGCGGCGGGGGATTGCTTTCGGGTATTGCTGCCTCACTTACGAATCAAAAATCCAGACCGCGGGTGATTGGTATCCAGTCAGAAGCATCGTCCTATTTTCATGCCCTTTTCACACGCGGCAGCCAGGATGGGGTGCTGGAGACCGAAAGTATCGCGGATGGGTTGGCTGGCGAGGTGGAGGAAGGATCCATCACCATTCCCCTGGTACGTCAACTGGCAGATGAGATTCGGCTGGTCTCGGAGGATGAAATCAAAGAGGCCATCCGCTTATGCTGGAAGGAATACCACGAAAAGATCGAGGGCTCAGCTGCAGCTGCCCTGGCTGGGGCATTGAAATCCACTTCAAAGAACAAAAAGGTGGTGATCCTTTCAGGGGGGAACATTCAGCCAGAATTATTTGAGCAGATCTGCAAATGGGATGACAGTACTCCTGATGAGGTCGGACGATGAAAAAGTTCCTGCCTTTGCTTCTGGAGGTGATCCTGGTGGGCAGTTTGCTCATTTCAGCCATACCGGCAAAAGCAGAAGCAGGCGCCAAGGTTCCTGGATATAACGCAGATGCCAGGGTAACCTCGCTGCTTTCAGGAATGACCACCGAAGAAAAAGTGGGGCAGCTTTTCCTTGTGTCATTCAAGGGGGTGGATGTCAGCGATACCACACAGATCTTTGACCTGGTACGGGATGCCCACATCGGAGGGGTGATCCTTTCTTCTGCCAATGATAATTTTTCGGCTGGCGAGCAGGCTGCCTTGGCAACCCGTGAGATGATCCTGGCGCTCCAATCGATCAACTGGAATGCATCACAAGCGCTGGAAGGCGCAGAAACGACCTCTGGAGCCTATATTCCGCTGCTGGTGGGAGTATCACAGGAAGGAAATGGTGCTCCTTATGATCAGTTTTTCTCCGGCTTGACCCCCCTGCCTGACGAAATGGCTATCGGCGCAACTTGGAATATTGAAAACGCCCGCTCGGTTGGCAATGTGCGCGGCAGGGAATTAAGCACCCTTGGATTCAATCTTCTCCTGGGTCCATCCCTTGATGTATTGGATGCAATGGCTGGAGAAGGCAGCCGGGAATTGGGAGTGAGATCCTTTGGCGGCAATTCGTACTGGGTTGGCGAAATGGGAAAAGCCTATATTGCCGGAATTCACGAAGGGTCAGCCAACCGAATGGCAGTCATTGCTGTGAATTTCCCTGGGCGCGGAGGAGCTGACCGGCCTCAGGATATTGAAGTTGGAACGGTGCGTAAGTCGTTGGATGATCTTATTAAGACCGACCTTGCACCGTTTGCCGCGGTTGCTGGCAATGCGGAAAACGCTCTTGAGATTACCGATGGAATGCTCTTATCTCACGTTCGATACCAGGGCTTGCAGGGAAACATTCGCACAACCACCAGGCCTGTCTCTTTTGATGCCACGGCGGTGAATACGCTCATGGCGCTGCCCGATTTCACCACCTGGAGGGAAGCCGGCGGCTTATTGATCAGCGACAACCTGGGATTACCTGCAGTGCGGAAATTCTTTGATCCTACCAGTACGACCTTTGATGCCCGCCAGGTGATCAAGAATGCGTTTCTCGCCGGAAGCGATTTGCTCTACCTCGGGGAAATCACATCCTCCGATGATCCTGACCAATT
>DNOU01000170.1 GCA_003501835.1 Anaerolineaceae bacterium
GGTGCAATTTACCTCGAAAAGGATATTGCGGGGGTAAGCAAATTCATTACGCCACTTCTGGATTCCACGGCGGATGACATCCTTCTTCATCATAAAGACGAGGATCCCAAGAGCAGCCTGCAGGAATGGGCACAGGCCCAGGGATTTTCAACACCGATGTATGAAACCAAGAACGCCTCCGGTCCAGACCATTCAAAAATGTTTGACGTGGATGTGATCATCAATAACGAGGTTTACGGCAGCGGTCGAGGCACCAGCAAACAGGCCGCCACGAAGGCTGCAGCCCGTGCAGCATTGCAAAAATTGGGCCTGTCCCGATAGTAATTCATCCCATTTCTGGAAAAAAGATTGATGAATCCCCGACTCAAAGCCCTTGAACTGCACGGATACAAGACTTTTGCGAGCAAGAACGTTTTTGAATTCCCTGGAAATATCACGGCCATTGTGGGTCCGAATGGGTCTGGAAAATCAAACATTTCTGATGCCCTGCGTTGGGTATTGGGAGAACAAAGTTACAGTCTGCTCCGCGGACGCAAAACGGAGGACATGATCTTCTCAGGTTCTGACCTTCGATCGCGCGCCGGCATGGCATCTGCCACGATCATCTTTGACAACGCGGATGGCTGGCTTCCCATCGATTTTTCAGAGGTGTCCATCACCCGCCGGGCGTATCGCGACGGTGGAAATGAATACCTGCTCAATGGACAGCGGGTTCGCCTGAAGGATATTTCTGAGCTGCTGGCGCAGTCCGGTCTTGCAGAACGAACTTACACGATCATCGGGCAGGGTTTGGTGGATGCTGCCCTTTCGCTGCGTCCCGAAGAGCGTCGGCGGTTTTTCGAAGAGGCTGCCGGCATTGGTCTGTACCGGATTCGACGGGAAGAATCGATCAATCGGTTGGATACCACCCAGCGCAATCTTGAGCGGGCGCAGGATATCGTCAATGAACTGGGTCCACGGCTGGCAAGCCTTGAAAGGCAGGCGAAGAAAGCGGAGGAGTATGAGCGCCTGCGCGCCGATCTCAATATTTTGCTCAAAGACTGGTATGGATACCACTGGCATAACACCCAAAAAGACCTGGCACGCGCACGTGAGATCCTCAAGAACCAGGAGGACAAGGTAAAAACCGCACGCAGCCGGGTGGAAGAGATTGAAGCCAAGGTGGAGCAGGCCAGGCTTCACCTGCAAAATCTGCGCAACCAGCTGAATGAATGGCATGCTTCGTCGGCGGAACTCCACAACGAGCGCGAAAAGATCAGCCGAGATCTGGCAGTTTTGGAAGAACGGCAGCGATTGATCATCGATCAAAAAAACCAGTTGAACAAAGATCTTGCGCAATCTGAAGAAGAAGACGCCTCGAACACTGACCGACTTGAGAATCTCCTGCAGGAGAAAAACCGCCTGCAGGTGGAAATGGATGAAGCCGGGGCACACCTGAAGATTGCCCAGGTAGCATTGGAAGAGCGTCAGAAACTCAGAACCGAAGCCGAAGGCAAAGTTCGTGACACCCGAAGATCCCTGGTGAACCTGGAGACACAACAGGTGCAACAAAAGGCACACCTGAGGGAACTGTCATCGCGATTGGAATCATTGAATTTGAATGCAAAAACGCTGCAGGCCAATCTTCAAAATGCGGATGCCGATCTGACCAGGGTGAAACAGAATTATGAAGTTGCCAGCAAAGCGCAATCGGAAGCTGAAGAGAAGTTGAGTGACAGCGAGAATGAATTGCAGCTCCATGTTGAAGGTATGAGGGAATATGAAGAGCAGGCCAAATCATTGGCTGCGGAGAAATCGCAGGCTGAAGCAAGTCTGCTGAAGGCGAAAGCTCAACTTGATGTCCTGCTCCAGGCAGAAAGAAGCATGGCAGGGTTGGCTGCAGGCGCTCGCAATGTTTTGCAGGCAGCGGCTCAGGGAAAACTTCAGGGCAAATACACTGCCCTCAGCAATCTTTTGGTCATCCCCGCAGAATTCGAAAAAGCGATTGCATCGGTACTGGGTGATCAACTGGATGCCATCTGGTTGGATGAAAAAACCGATCCTGACCTGGTGTTGACCTATTTAGATCAGGAGGAACAGGGCAGGGCAGTGCTCATGCCTGCGCAGTGGATGAAGAAAATCCCGATGATCCACAACAACTCAGACCCTGATTGCCTTGGTATTGCAGCAGAGCTTGTCCATCCCCAGGGTCAAATGCAAACACTGGCAGAACTATTATTGGGACAGGTACTGGTGGTTAAAGACCGGGCTGCAGCCAGGCGGCTTGCGCATGATCTTCCTCCCCAGGCAAAGGTGGTCACGCTTATGGGCGAAGTGTTCACTGGCAGCGGAATGATCATCGCCGGGCACGAGGGGAGAAGCACCATCGTGAGTCGACCCCGCCAGAAACGGGAATTCGAAGCGCAGATTGGCGAACTTGAGGATCGGGTGAATGAACTTGACCGGGAAGAATATGCGGTTAACCAGAAGCTCTCTGGATCTCACGAAACCCGGAAATCCCTGGAAAACCAGGTAAAATCCAACCGCAACGAGGTAAATCAACGGCATGCAGCTTTCCAGGCTGCATCTCTGGCCCTGGAGCAAGTCAGGCAAAAACAGGACTGGCAAAAGGGTCAATTGACCACTTTGAATGACCAGGTGGGCAAGGTTTCAAAGGAAATGGATGATTTGCAGAAAAAGCTGGATGCAAACGATACCCTGATTTCGGAGACCAACCAGACGCTGCGGGATCTTAATCAAAAGCTGGCTGAACTTCCGCTGGATGAATTACAGGCGGATATGATGCATTGGAACACCAATCTCGCAGTGAGCACACGGGCAGTCAAGGAAGCGAACCGCAGGTATGATGAATACCTGGCAATTGTCAACGGCACTCGCGAATCCAGGCAGCGGCTCTCAGAGCGCATCTCGAACCAGGATACTGCGCTGGTGGCACTGAGCGAGGAAAAGGTAAAGCTTCACCATTCTGAAGTGGATTTGAACGATAAAATTGCAGCGCTTCAGGAAAAGATTGGGCCTGCAGAGCACGAACTGCTGGCGTTGGAGGACGAGTACTCGCAGCTGCAGCAGGATTATTCGACGCTGCGTCAGGCGGAAGCCAATGCTGACCGATACAATACCCAGGCACAGCTGGAACTAAGCAGGATACGCGAATCCCTGGACAATCTTCGCAGAAGGATTGAGGAGGATTTTGGTCTGGTGGCTTTGGAATACAACGAGAATGTCACCGGTCCGACCCCGCTTCCACTGGAAGGTGTGGATTCTCTGCCAATACTGACGGAGATTTCACCTGAACTGGAAGGCGCGATCAATCAACAGCGTGCCCAGCTCAAGCGGATGGGGGCAGTGAACCCGGAAGCGAAGAAAGAGTACGATGAGCTTAAGGAACGCTACACCTTCCTCACCGGGCAGATCACCGACTTGAGAAAAGCGGACGCCGATCTGCATCAGATCATTGATGAGCTGAACGAGCTGATGCGTAAAGAGTTCAAGGCCACTTTCACGGCGGTGGCTGCAGAATTCAAGACCATGTTCACCCGGTTGTTTGGCGGAGGCTCTGCAAGGTTGATCATGACTGATGATGAGGATCCCACGGAAACGGGTATCGACATCGAAGCGAGGCTGCCAGGTAGGCGAGAGCAGGGGCTTTCACTGCTTTCGGGAGGCGAACGGTCTTTGACCGCTGTGGCATTGATCTTCTCTTTGTTGAAGGTTTCTCCGACACCGTTCTGTGTGATGGATGAGGTGGACGCGGCGCTGGATGAAGCCAATGTGGGGCGTTTCACTGAACTCTTGAAAGAGTTGAGCCAGGAGACGCAGTTTATTGTCATTACTCATAACCGTAATACGGTTCAGGTTGCCAACGTGATCTACGGTGTCACGATGGGACGCGATTCTGCCAGCCAGGTGATCAGTCTAAAGTTGGATGAAGTTAACGAGGAAATGGCAAAATAGCTGATTATAAAAAAGCTGCGTGTTTTTTTTCACGCAGCTTTTTTTTATTTCCAACAGGTTACTGGGTGGTGTTGGTTTGCATCCGATATTCAGTCGGAATGCTGGGCTCGGAAGGTACGACTGATGCCCACACGTCATATTTCTTGATCGTAATGGCATCCTTGGCCTCGGTGAGGAACTTGTTATAGGCAATCTGCTTGGCGGTGCTGTATTCGGAATCAGTCAACATGCGGGTCTCTTTACCGAGCAGCTGGATGATGTGGTAGCCGTATTCCGTCTTGACCGGTTGGCTGACATCGCCAATGTTCATGCTGAAAACAGCCTGGTCGAATGCATCCACCATTTGTCCCTGGATGAACCAACCCAAATCGCCGCCACTCTGACTATTGCTGGTGTCAGTGGAATATTGAGCCGCAAGGTTGGCGAAGGATTCACCCTCATTTAGCTTGGTGAGCATCATTTGCGCTTCAGGCTCGGTGGCGACCAGAATGTGGCGCGCCCAAACCACTTCCTGGGTCTCAGGAATGTCTTTCGCCAGGGCAGCCATCACTTTACGCTGTAATAAAATATTCTTTACAAATGCCCGCAGATCTGAATCACCAAAAGTGGTAGCGGTTTCGATGCTGGAAACGCTCGTGGAATAAACTGACTCAAATCCGGCACGCGTGTAGGGTGTGAACGTGGGGGTGATGGTGGGGGTTTCTGTGACGGTAGGTGTGAGGGTGGGCGTCTCAGTTTGAGTGGGTGTGGCAGTTGCAGGTTCAGCTGTCGGAGTAGGCGGAGTACCCGTGGGAGTATTTGCAAGCGTTGCGGTTGGCTCCAGGGTCGCCGTCGCAGTCTCGGTGGGAATGGAGGACGTGGCTGTGGGTCCGAGAAGAGACAGTTGAGTAGCGTTTACGGTTGGAGTGGGGGGGACATTTCGGGTGGGTTCAGGGGTGGGGGTGCCATCCGGGTAGAAATAGAAGTTGGCTTCCAATTCCTTCTGAACTTCTTCATCAGTAACCGTGATTCCCAGTTCCTTGGCTTTCTGGACGATCACTGCCTCGTTGATCATCTCATCGAGAATATCGCTGCCAAATTGCACATAGTTATCCAGGGAATTCTGAACACTCTGCAACGAGGACTGAAAGAAATAGGCATAATTGGAAGTTGCATAGGTCATGTATTGAGAGACATACTGCTGCCGATCAAACTTGACCCGCTTCTGGAATTGCTCAACGGTGATGGTGGTGGATCCGACCTTGGCAACCGGCTTGGTATTCTTCAACACGGTGCTATCCAACACACCGTAAACGATCAGTATGACAACCACGGCAACCACTGCAATCACACCAATCCTAATGATTTTGCGTTGTTTATTTTCTTTTTCCAGGCGGGCTTCATGTTTTTTGGATAATTGCCTGGGTTTGTTTTCGTTTGAATCAGCAGACATTCAATACCTCGCAGCTAAAAAATCGGGGCAAAGAGCGATTTCTCATTACCCCGTTGCTTACTTCGATCTAGCGAACTGCGTCTGACCAGCGTTCACCGGTGAAGGGCAAAAGTGCGATCTGGCGGGCGCGTTTGATGGCAACCGCCAGTTCACGTTGGTGGCGGGCGCAGGTTCCGGTTTGGCGCCGTGGGCGGATCTTGCCATCTTCGGTCACAAAGCGGCGCAGCATGTCGGCTTGCTTGTAATCGATGGCAATATTCTTATCGGCGCAGAACTGACAAATCTTGGGGCGGGCGACAAATCGCCGCGGTCCGTAAGATTGCTCATTCTCGTTGTGATTTTCTTCTGACATTTTTTACTCCATTAGAACGGATATTCTTCATCCGTGGGGAAGTCTGATTCAGGGTGATCTTCGGGAGCCCATCCGGATTCCTTCCGTTCGCCAAGCAGCAGCATCTCGTTTGCGACGATCTCGACACTGGTATGTTTGTTGCCGTCTGGATCTTCCCATTTACGGCTTTGCAACCGACCTTCGATGTAAACCTGCTGGCTTTTGGTCAGAACTTGTTTGCAGATCTCGGCCAGGTTGCCCCAGGCGACTACATTGAACCACTCCGTCTCGCTGTGCTTTTCACCGTCAGATGAATTCCAGGTGCGATTCGTGGCTACGGAAAAGGTAGTCACAGGTTTGCCTGAGGGGGTGAAGCGCATTTCAGGATCCCTTCCCAGGTGACCAATGATCATCACTTTGTTCAAACCACGACTCATAAAACTCCTCAACTCAGAATCAGAAAACGATATTACTCCACTACAGTGACAATGAACCGTAAAACGGGTTCGAGGAAGCGCAGGTTGCGCTCGAGTTCAGACGTAAATGTGGGGGGCATTTGGGTTTGAAGATATACATATTGACCTTCGCGCTGTTTGCGAATGATGTATGCCAAGCGACGCCGACCCCAAACATCCACCTTGTCTACGGAACCTCCGGCTGAGGTAATCCATCCAGACACTTTTTCGACAACACCTTTGAAAGCGGTTTCGTCGAGCTCAGGATGAACCACCAGAATAACCTCATAGTTACGCATTTAGGGAACCTCCTTTCCACGGGATTGCCCTCGGACATCACCGCAGGTGAAGCTGAAGGCGGAAAGGTTGCAGAAAGTTCTGCTACCAAGTGGGTGTATTCTATCATAATCTGTTCAATTTGTGGGGCGATGAAAAGGTCTCGATGATTTATCCATATTTACGGAGGGGGAGTTGGTTCCCCTGTTAGCCGCGTTCCCCTAGACAGTTTGTTTTGGGGGTGGTAGAATTTGCACCGTTCCTGGGGGCTCGTCTAATGGCAGGACAGCAGACTCTGGATTTGCTTGTAGAGGTTCGAATCCTTTGCCCCCAGCCTAAAACCCACTGAAAATGTGGGTTTTGATTTTGAGAGAGGTTCGAACCCTCTTACAGAGGGCCATGGTCC
>DNOU01000180.1:0-1247 GCA_003501835.1 Anaerolineaceae bacterium
TTGGATCCACTTTCACACCCTCAGCTGTGCGAACAATGCGGACGAGCGCCCGCTTGGAGTTCACCAGCCTGCAGCCGATGCAGGTGCGATAAGGAATGTGCTTTACCCGTTGTGGTGTCTTTTTGTTCACCTTACTTTCTCTCTAATTTCTACTCTTCCCAGTCCCAACCGCCACCTCGCTTGTGCTTCTTGCGGACGGTCGTGGTATCGCGGTCAGGATCATAAGTGACTTCCACATGTTTGCTCTTCTTCTTGCCCTTCTTCTTCTTTTCTCCGAATTCGTCGGTTTCCTCTTCATCTTCGACGGTTACGGTTTCAAGGACTTCGGGGCGCAGGGTGAAGAGCTCTTCCAGTGTGGGTTCTTCTTCAGCTTCCTCCACTGCCTTCTCGGGTTCGGTTACCGGTTCTTCGACCGTTTCAGGAACGACTTCTTCCACTTCAGGCGCGGAAAACTCCTCAACCGGTACGGGTTCAGGCTCGACGACAGGTGCCAACACTTCAACAGCAGCTTCAGCTTCAGCTTTCTGTTTTTCGACCTCTGTTTCGGCTGCAGCCTGGGTTTCGAGGGAAGCCATGAGGGCATTAATGTTTTCCATGGCGCGAGGTCCGATGCCCTGAAGCCGAAGAATGTTATCTGAATCGGCTTTCATCTGGATGGCAAGGTCGCTGACCGTGGCATATCCAGCTTCCTGCAGCAGGTAGGCTACATGTTCTGGCAGGCCGGAATCGAGGATCGCAGTAGTGAAGGCAGAGGCGGGAATACCTTTTCTCAGTTCCGCAATGCGATCTTCTTCTTCTTTCTTCTGCTCGGCTGTCTTGATCGTGGCTCTGCGTTCCACGCGATCTACAAACCGGGTCATGAAATCGTATTCTTCCGGGGTTAGTGGACGGCCGTCAGCTTTACGGGCAAGCATCTCTTCCACTTTGGCGGCATTTTCCTTCTCAGGTTCAACAAGCGCAGCCAGGGTGGGATCATTCTGCAATTTGTAGAGTGAATCAGAGGCGGCTTCGGGCAGGCTCTTGATGTCAATACGCCAGCTGGTCAGTTTTGCAGCCAGGCGGGCATTCTGACCATCACGTCCGATGGCCAGGCTGAGCTGATCTTCAGGAACAACCACCGTTGCAGTCTTGCCGCCGGTGCCCTTTTGTTCATTCAAATACACACCGCTGACCCGAGCCGGGCTGATGGCTTTGGCAATGAAACTTGCAGGATCTGGATTCCACTCAATCACATCGATCTTTTCTTC
>DNOU01000180.1:1255-3773 GCA_003501835.1 Anaerolineaceae bacterium
GTAGCAGAGACTGCCACCTTGGCGCGTTGACCGGGTTCACGGGCGATGGAGCGAATTTCCACGATACCATGGTAAATTTCAGGCACTTCATTTTCCAGCAGGCGGCGCAGGAAATTACGATGGGTTCGTGAGAGGATGATCTGCGGACCGCGTTGGTTGTCTTTCACCTCGGATATGAGGGAGCGGACGCGGTCGTGAATATGAAACCGTTCCCCGGGGATCATTTCCTTGCGGGGCATGCTGGCTTCGGTCTTCATTTCCAGACCAACAGTCATACCGGTGGTACCCACAGCTTGAACCACTCCACTGACGATCTCGCCCAGCTGCTTGTCAAAGTAGTTCAATTGAGCCTGGCGTTCTGCGTCGCGGATGCGCTGCTGGATGACCTGGCGGGCAGTTTGCGCAGCCACACGACCAAAATCACCAGGCGTGGTTTCGACGATCACCAGGCTGCCCACTTCGGCGTCCGCCTGTACTTTTTGGGCGTCCTCCAGGCTCACCTCGGTGACCGGGTTTTCCACCTGATCCACAACCTCTTTTTCTGCGTAAATGGTAACCTTGCCGGTCTCAATATCAACGGTCGCCTCAACATGCTGCTGGGCGGATGCATTGACCGAGCGCCGGTAGGCTGAGATCATGGCTGATTCGAGTGCCTTGAGAATGATTTCCTTGGGCAGCCCTTTTTCTTCCAGAACCTCATTGAATGCCAGTGTAAATTCGTTCTTCATGCCTGCTGTTTCTCCACCTGATGGTCTTTCTGAATGTTTCAAATAATTAAGAAAAGTGGGGGTTGCCCACTTTTCGGTGTTAACGACTGTGTTGTCTTCCGAACCAGCATCATTTTACCATATTGTCAAACCTGCTGCAAGGTATTTGCGGGGGGTATTTGCAGGGGAATTGTGGGGTATGTCAAGTAATTTTCATGGCATGGATTCAGAACAGGGTGGATCAAGAATCACCATAATCTGTAATATTCGATAAAATTGAGCCAGGCATATCAACTACGAGGTGAAACATGGATGACTGGCTCTGGTGGCGGGATGGTGTGATCTATCAAATTTATCCCAGGTCGTTTGCAGATAGCAATGGCGATGGGATCGGTGATTTGCAGGGAATCATTTCCAGGTTGAGTTACCTGGCGGAGTTGGGCGTGGACGCGCTCTGGCTTTCGCCGATCAACCCTTCGCCGGACCGTGATTTTGGGTATGATGTGGCTGACTATTACGGCATTGATCCCAAGTTCGGCACCATGGCGGACTTCGAAAACCTGTTGGAAGAAGCTCATAAACGGCGAATCCACATCATCCTGGATCTGGTGCTGAATCACACCTCCGACCAAAATGAATGGTTCGTGCAATCCCGGTCATCCCGCAACAATCCGTACCGCGGCTGGTATCTCTGGCGTGACGGCAGAGCCAAGGGAGTGCCCCCCAACAACTGGGAATCCATTTTTGGAGGAAAAGCCTGGACATACGATCACCAGACCGGTCAGTGGTACTACCACATGTTTGCCAGGGAGCAGCCTGATCTCAACTGGCGGAATCCTGATGTGCGCAGCGAAATGATGCAAATATTCAAGTTTTGGCTGGAGAAGGGAGTGGATGGATTCCGGCTGGATGTTTTCAATGAATATTTCAAAGATGCCCGGTTCAGGGACAATCCTCCAAAGTTCGGCATTCGCGGTTTTGACCGTCAAAAGCACATTTATGATGTGGATCAACCGGAGATGATGGGTGTGGTCGAGGAAATCCGCGCAATCATGGATCAATATCCCGAGCGCTATGTGGTGGGTGAGACCTATATGGCGGGGATCGAGAAGGCGGTGGAATTCACAGGTCCCCGAAGACTCAATGCGGCATTCGATTTTACGCTGCTGCACACTCCCTGGAACGCCGCACGTTTCTTTGAGGTTATTCAACGCTGGGACAGCCTGAATGCTGACGACCACTGGCCCAATCTTGTGATGAACAACCATGACAATGTCCGTTCTGCCACGCGTTATGGACGGGGTGAAGACGATGAACGCTTGAAAGTGGCTGCAGCCCTGCTATTGACTCTCCGGGGAACGCCGTTCTTATATCAGGGGGAAGAAATCGGCATGCGCGACATCTCGCCGAAGCGCGCTGAGTTGAGAGATCCGGTGGGCATCAGGTATTACCCGTTCAACAAGGGCAGGGATGGGTGCCGGTCACCGATGCAATGGGATGGCAGCGAATTTGCCGGTTTCAGCACTGTCAAACCCTGGTTGAAGGTGCATCCCAATCATGGATCCCGCAATGTCGAAAATCAGCTTCAGGATTTGAATTCGCTGCTGAATTTTTATCGCCGTCTGCTGCAAATACGAAGAGAGAGCCCTGCCTTACGGCGCGGTATGTTCCAGCCCATCACTTTCGAGCCAAAACGGCTGTTGGCATATCTGCGCCAGGATAGCAGCGAAACCATTTTGGTGGCATTGAATTTTGGTCGGCGCAAAGTGAAACTGGCGTTGGGAGACACCCTGGTACACCGCCGTTGGGAT